>JAEZBH010000098.1 GCA_023427285.1 Pseudomonadota bacterium | reverse complement strand
GACAAAAAGACCGGAGCTGACACGCACGGCCAAGAAAGAGACGACTCAACTCTCGTACGGCGCATCGCCAGTCACCAGAGGGCCAACCCCCAAGGGCTGGCCACCAGAGGCGAAACGGTAATCCTTGCCGATGCAGGCCGCAAGGAAGCCTGCGTTCGATCATCGCGCCCCAGCATCGCTTGGCCGCAGGAGCTGTCAGACAGACTGAGCCGCGTCAGGAATAGCGGTCCTCGTTCCAGGGATCGCCTTCGTTATGATAGCCGCGCACTTCCCAGAAACCGGGCTTATCCTCGGCCACGAACTCGATGCGCCTGATCCACTTGGCGGACTTCCAGAAATAGAATTTCGGGATTACCAGCCGCGCCGGTCCGCCATGCTCGCGGGTGATCGGCTCGCCATCATGGGTGTGCGCAATCAGACAGTCTTCATCGGAGAAATGCTCCAGCGTCACGTTGGTGGTGTAGCCGTCATAGCCGTGCAGAACCACGTGGCGCACCTCGGGCCGAGGCTTCACCACGCCGAGAATGTGACGGGTCGAGACGCCGTTCCAGCGGTTGTCATAGCGCGACCACTGGGTGACGCAGTGAATGTCCGACACATCCTCGAACTGCGGCTGGGCCATGAAGTCGTCCCACGTCCACACGACCGGATTTTCCACAAGGCCGTCGATGGTGAGCGACCACTGCTCCTTTGGAACGTGAGGCTGAATGCCAAGGTCGAGCACCGGCCAGCTTTCCACCAGACGCTGGCCCGGCGGCAGACGCTCCACCATCCGGTCGCCGGTCGTGCCGGTCAGCAGGCGACCTTCCTTTGCCCACTGCTGCTTGGACTGGATGAGCTTGTCTTTCATCTGCCCACCCTCTTTCCGGCCTTCATCACTCGACATGGTGTTCTGCCCGCAGTTGCACGTCCTGAAAACTGATGCCCCAGAGATAAGTCCGCAGCGCGCGCAAGACCAGAGCCCACATGCAGGCAAGGCTAGACCCAATGCAAAAAGGCCGCCCTTTGGGAGCGGCCTTTCCATCGGGATGAGGCTGGGATTTCAGCCCTTGCGGCGGGTACGCCGCAGCAGCCCGAAGCCGAGCAGACCAGCGCCCAGCATTCCAATGGTTCCCGGCTCATTGACCGGCTGCGCCTCGGGGAAGCCCGCGCGCGGCTGGGTCGGTCCGGGCGTGGGCGCGGGAGCGCCGGGCTGCGGGTTGCCGCCAACCTCCGGCAGCACGTAGGACGCAAAGGAAATCTGGTAACTGAATGCCTTGTCCTTGCCCCCGGCGTTGGGCAGCTTGTTGAAGATTTCGAGCGAGTAGGTGCCCGTGGTGCCAGCCGTCAGGATGTAGCGGGCATCCTTGCCGCTTCCTGCATAGCCGTCCAGCTGATCGACCTCGTTGTCGGCAGAGGCGATCAACTCAAGGCCCGAGCCATAGCCGTAGTAGAGGTTGAAGGCGGCATCGAAGGAATTCTCAAGACGGTGAACCGTGATGACCACCTGATCGCCCGCCTCGGCCTCGAAGCTCCACCAGTTGGAGGTACGCTGCGGAAGCAGATGCTCCTGCGTCGCGCCGAGGTTCAGCATGCCCTCGTAAGAGATTGCCCCGGCCTGCACCGCAGTGCCCGCCGCAAAGATCGACAACAGCCCGGCTGCAACGCACATACCACGCAAGCTCTTCATTCTACTCTCCACCACGCGGCGTCTCGACTTCGCAAGGCCGCATTGAATATCAAGCAGGAACCATGCCAAGCTTACACAATGGCAGTTTTCCGGCACCCCCAACGCATTCACCCGGCCAGTGGACCACGGAAATAGTAAATTATCCCGACAATTCAGATAGTTAATGCCAGATTAACTAAATATTGATGCCTAGTTGCAACAAACTAGACCGCACACGCCAAAGCCTGGTCGCGCAGACGCAAAAAAGCGCCGAAGGCGATGCCTTCGACGCTGATTTCATCGGAGCGGTTCTTCTGGCTGATCGCGCCCTGATTAGCCGCGATCGCGCAGCAGGCGGGCCTTGTCGCGCGCCCAGTCGCGGTTCTTCTGGGTCTCGCGCTTGTCGTGCAGCTTCTTGCCCTTGGCGAGCGCGATCTCGAGCTTCGCCTTGCCGTCGTCGTTCAGATAGAGCTTCAGCGGAATGATGGTCTGCCCGTCCTTCTGGACAGCGCCGATCAGGCGGTCGATCTGCTTCCGGTGCAGCAGCAGCTTTCGCGGCCTGCGCGGCTCGTGGTTGAAGCGGTTGGCCTGGACGTAGGGCGGGATGTCGGCGTTGATCAGCACGATCTCGCGCCCCTCGACCGCCGCATAGCTCTCGGCGATGTTGGCCCGGCCCATGCGCAGCGACTTGATCTCCGTGCCGAGCAGCATGATCCCGGCCTCGAGATTGTCCTCAAGGAAATAATCGAACCGGGCGCGCCGGTTCTCGGCGATCACCTTGGCCTTGGTGATGGGCGTCTTTTCCTTGGGCGGCGCCATCAGAGACCCGCCGCCGCCATGGCCGCGTCGATGGCCGGCTTGACCGCATCACTGGTCGGGGTCATCGGCAGGCGCATCTCCTCGCTGCACAGTCCCAGCTTGGCCAGGGCGTATTTCGCCGGCGCAGGAGACGCGTCCAGGAACAGGGCCTTGTGCAGGTCGATCAGGCGATCCTGCCAGGAGCGAGCCGCCACGAAATCGCCTGCCGCGACAGCGTTGTAGAGCGCCACCATCGCCTCTGGCGCGACATTGCCCGTCACAGAAATCACCCCGACGCCGCCGTGCGCCATGTGGCCGATGAAG
>JAEZBH010000055.1 GCA_023427285.1 Pseudomonadota bacterium | reverse complement strand
CTGCTGAAGCTCTCCGCCGTCGAAGGAGAAACCCGCTTCGTGCTGGATGGCCGCCTGGTCGAAGGCACCTCCTACCTCGTCACCGCTGGGACACAAACTGCCGCGGTTGTTTCGCTGCGCTACCCGGAGATCACCAGCGGGCTGGCCGGCTCGAACGGCGCGGTCAGCACCCAATCGCTGCAAACCTTCAACCAGCTCACCCAGGCTATGGCGGCCAGCCTCGACTTAAACGAGACCCTGCAAGCCGTGCTTGAAAACGTTGAAAAACTGCTGCCTGCCGATTTTATGGAAGTGACGCTGTGGGATGCCGAAAGCGAGTCGTTTATCCCCTACCGCTTCTCGGGGCTGCCGGGCGCTGACCGCAGGCTGGAAATCGCTCCCGAACGCTACCCTGCCGGGCGCGGGCTGACCGGCTACCTCTTCCAGAACCGTACGGCGGTGCTTGCCTCTGACCTCAATGAGCGCGAGGACCTGCAAGAGGCTGTAGCGCAGTTCCGGGTGCCCACGCGTGCGTACATGGGTGTTCCGCTCATGGTGGGCAGCGAGTGCATCGGCACCATCGAGCTGGGCTCGATGTCGGTGGGCGCATTCAGCGAGGAACATCTCGACTTGCTGCGCATCCTCTCGGGGCAGGCGGCAATTGCTGTTCATAATGCCCTGCTGTTTCAGGTGGAACAGCGCCGCACCGCGGAGATCACCGGCCTTGCGCAGCTCGCCCAGGCGTTCAGCTCGGTGCGCGATCCCGGCGGTCTTTTCGCGAAGCTGGTGGAGAGCATCGCACCGCTGCTGCCGGTCGATATCCTGGGGTTCCTGGTGTACAACGAGAACCAGCGCATCCTCGAAGCGCGCGTGCCCTTCCATGGGCTTCCAGACCAGTTTGCGGAACTCTACCGCATCAACGTGGTGCCCGGTTCACCGTTAGAGAAGACTCTGCTGGCCCAGGATGTGCTGCTGACCGAAAACGCCTCGGAGGATGAGCGGTGGACGCACATGGGCATGGACCACCTGGCCCAGGCAGCCAGCCTGCGCGATACGGTGCTGGTTCCGCTTTCCACCGGCGGGCACATGCTGGGATATCTGCAGGCCTCCAACCACACAGATGGGCAGTCGCCCTTTACCCAGGCAGAGCTGCACCTGCTGATGATTGTGGCGAACCAGACGGCTTCCATCATCGAGAATGCATCTCTGGTGGTGCAGTCGCGCCAGCGCGCGCAGCGCGCCGAAACCCTGCGCCGCATCACCAGCCTGGCCAGCTCCGCTGCCAACCTGGATGAGATTTTGCAGTTCTCGGTGCAGGAACTGGCGCGTATCCTGCGGGCGGATATGGGAGCCATCTTCCTGCTCGACCAGGAGCATGGCGCGCTTGCGCTGCACCCGAATTCGGTCTATGGTTCGCTGCCCGAACAGGCAGACCGGATCACCCGGCTTTCGATCGATGATCCGCAGTTCCACTTCACCGTTTCTGGCAGCCAGCACCCTCTGACGGCTGGCAGCATCACCAAAAGCAGCAAGGCGATCGTTCCCTTCTACCATTCGCTTCTCGCTGCATGGAGCGTAGAATCGGTCATTGCGGTTCCGCTGGTGGTGCGAAGCGAAGGTATTGGCGAGCTTTGGTTTGGCAGCCGCAGTTTTGACTTTTTCGATCAGGGCGACACGCAGGTAGTGGCGACCGCCGCGGGCCAGCTCGCCGGTGTGGTTGAGCAGTCGTTCTTGCGCAGCCAGACGGACGAAAGCCTGCGCCGCCGCGTGGAGCAGATGACTGCCATCACGCGCATCAGCCGCGAGCTCAGCACGTCGCTGGACCTCAACTACCTGCTCAACCTGGTGTATGACGAGGCGCTGCGCACCACAGGCGCCGACTGCGGTACGATCCTGCTGTTTGATTTGGATACCACCCAGCGAAGTACGCATCTGGGCAGCCTGCCCGAAGTGCGCTTCTTCGTTGGCGATATGCCCGACAGCCATCTTTCTCCGGCGGAGCAGCAGGTAGTGCGACAGGACCAGCCGTTGAACGTGCCCGATTTCGCGCGCTCTGAATTCCAGCCGCCGCACCCGGGCGTTCAGTCCACCCTGATTGTCCCGATTTCGTACCAGCACCAGGTGGCTGGCCTGATCTGCCTGCACGGTAAGACCACTGCCCAGTTTGACAGCACCACCGTCGAAATTTCGCAGTCGCTGGCCGTGCAAGCGGCAGTGGCGCTGAATAATGCGATGGCCTATGAAGACCAGTCCCGGCGCAGCATGCTGCTCAAGCGCGAGCTGGAAACGCTTACCCGCTTGATCCAGGTGGCGCGCGTGCTCAAGCCCACCCAATCGCTTTCCCAGGCGCTTAATTCCATCGCACAGGCCATCCAGCAGGCAACGCCGTTCCAAACGGTGCTGATCAGCGTGTACGAGCCGGAAACTGACTCGCTGCGGCGGCTGGTTGGCGCAGGCCTTACCCAGGAGCTGTGGGAGGATTTGCGTTCGCGTACACAACCGTGGAGCGGCATCAGCCAGATCATCCAGTCGGAATTCCGCATTGGCGATGCGTATTACATCCCAGAGAATAAAATGCCGGCTATCCCACAGGATGTTCACGTAGTGAGCGTGGGTTCCGCGATGGACGTTCGCTCGGAAGATGCCTGGCACCTGCACGACATGCTGCTGATCCCGCTGTTCGATGCCGCGCAGAGCCCGCTCGGCCTGATCAGCGTGGATGCGCCTGCCGATAACCGCAAGCCCGATAAACCCACGTTTGAGGCGCTGGAAGTCTTTGCCGCCCAGGCCAGCATCATCATCGAAAGCCACCTGCGCGCCACCCGCCTCGACGGCCAGTTGGAAGAGTCAGAGCGTGAGCGCACCCGTCTGGAAAGCGCCGTGAACCTGGCGCAGAAAAACCTGCCCATCATGCTCCATAAAGAGCTGGAGCAGTCGATCGCCCTGCACACGCTCAATGAACGCACCGAACGCATGCGCTCCAGCCTGGAGATTGCCGCTCTGGCCAACCGCCAGGAGAGTGAACCGGCCATGCTGCGCACGCTGGCAAGCGAAATGCTGACCCGCTTTGCCATGCAGGTGGCGCTCATCGCCGAGCGTACCCCCGCGGGTGTGCGGCTGGTGGAAGTCATTGGCAATTTTCCCACCGGAGTCAACCCTGAGGCGCTGTTTGGCCAGCGCAACCCGCTGCGCCATCTGCTCCAGCAGGCTGCCTCCGAGAAGCGCCGCGCCCAGGATGATCAACTGCTGCTAGTCTCGAACCTGGAAAGCACCCCCGAATGGCAGAACACTACCATGCTCAACGCAATTGAAGCGCGCAGCATGATTGGCCTGCCGGTAGAAATAAGCAAGGACTGCACCGCCGGAGTGCTGGTGCTGGGCCAGCGCGCGCTGCCTGCCTTCGTTGAAGAAGACCGGCGCGTATTTGCTCAGCTTGCCTATCAGGTGAGCGTCGGCATCCAGAACCTCCAGCTGCTTAATGAAACGCGCCGCCGCCTGCAGGAAGTGAACCTGCTGCTCGACTTCAGCCGCAAACTGGGCAGCCTGCAGCCGGAAGATATCTTCCAGGCGCTGATTGAGAACGTAAAACAGGTGATTGGCAGCGCCAATGCCGGTTGGGTAGGTATGTGGGAAGAGAAAGAGCTTTCCATCGTGCCGCAGGCAGCGGTGGGGTACAGCTCCAGCAAAGAAATCCTGGGCATCCGCTATCCGCTGCAAACTGAAATGGGTGAAGTTGCCGATACCCGCGTGGTGCTGCCGCTGCGCGTGTTCCGCACCGGGCGCTCCGAGCGGACGGGCGAGATTGATTTCGCCGCGCAGTACCACCTCTCCGCCGATGATCTGCTGCGCTACCGCAAGGCGACCAATGGGCGGCTGCCGCTCTCGGCCATGCTTGTGCCGCTGCGCATCGGTGATACCGTGCTGGGCGTGGTATTCCTGGAGAACTTTGAGGCGCAGGGTGTCTTCACCGATGAAGACGAAGCGCTGGTCTCGTCCTTTACACGGCAAGCCGCGATGGCGCTGGAAAATGCCCGCCTGTACCAGGCATCCGAACGGCGCGCAACACAGCTCCAGGCGCTGACGATGGTGGCCGGAACGATTACCTCCTCCTTGCAGCGTGAAGCGCTGATCGCTTCGCTGCTGGACCAGCTGCGGCTGGTGCTGCCGTACGACACGGCCACGCTGTGGCTGCGTAAGGGTGAGGCACTCACCGTTTCGGCGGCCAACGGCTTTGCCGATAACGAGCTGCGCCTCAATATCTCCGTTGCCGTAGAAGACAGCGAGCTGTTCAAGAACATGATCCTGACTGGTGAGCCGATTTCGGTGGGCGATCTGCGCAACGACCGCCGCTTCCCCATGCTCATCGAGCCGGAACACCTCTCCTGGCTGGGCATCCCGCTGATCTTTAAGTCTGAAGTGATCGGCCTGATCGCGCTGGAAAAGCGCGAGGCGGATTACTACACCGCCGATTACCTCCAGGCGGGCACGGCGTTTGCCAGCCAGGCAGCCGTATCGCTGGAGAATGCGCGCCTGTTCGAAGAAAGCACGCGCCGCGCCACCGAACTGGACGAGCGCTCGCAGCGGTTGGCGCTGCTCAACCGGCTTTCCAGCGATCTGGTTTCCTCACTGGATATCGACCACATCTTCCGGCTTACGGGACGCCAGCTGGTGCAGGCGCTTGGCGCTTCAGGTGTCGCGGCGGTGATGCTCGACGCGGACCGGCGCACGGTGCTCCAGGTGGAAGAACCGGAGCGCGATGACGTACTGCCGATAGTTCTGCCAGAGGCCCCGCTGTTCCAACACCTCGCCGATACCCAGGGCATCTTCCAGACCAGTAATGCCACTGCCGAGAAAGACCTGAAGCCGCTGGCGGAAACCTTCCTCCAGCCGCGCGGTGTACGCACCCTGCTGGTGGTGCCGCTGATCTCTGGCTCGGCGCTGCAAGGCTGGTTCCTGGTGTACGGTTCGGAAGAATACCGCTACACGCTGCCCGAGATCGAGCTGGCGCGTACTATGTGCAACCAGACGGCCATCGCGGTGCAGAACGCCCGCCTGTTCGACGAGACCCGCCGCCTGACAGAAGACCTGGAACGCCGCGTAGAAGCCCGCACGACCGAGCTGCGCCGCGAGCACACCAACTCGCAGACCTTGCTGCACATCATCACCGAGCTTTCCACCAGCCTGGATATGGGCCTGGTGCTCAACCGCACGCTGAGCGTATTGAACGAATCGACTGGCAGCGAAGAAAGCCTGATCGCGCTCTCCCAGGGTTCTGCCACGCAGTACCGCGCGGGCGCGCAGCTTTCGCGCATGGGTGGCACGGCCCCGGGCATTACCTCGGTGGAGCGCCAGATTGCCCGCTGGGTCATCCGCTCGCGCCAGCCGGTGCTGGTCGACCGGGTACAGGATGACGGCCGCTGGGAGAAGCCCATTGGAGCCACGCTGAATTACCAATCGGTGCTGGCAGTGCCGCTGGTGATGGGCGAGGAAGTGCTGGGCGCGCTGCTGCTGTTCCACCGCGATGGCGCCTTCTTCTCGCAGGATCTCATCAGCCTGTTGGAAGCGACCGCCCGCCAGATTGGCAATGCGCTCAACAACGCGGAGCTGTTCAACCTGATCCGCGACCAGTCGGAGCATTTAGGCAGCA
>JAEZBH010000482.1 GCA_023427285.1 Pseudomonadota bacterium | reverse complement strand
GTTTGAGCTCCACGCCAGAGGTACGGCAGGCATGCTCGAACCGCTCCAGCCAATCTACCGGAGGATGCTCCGGTTCACCGCGCTCGCTGTGCAGATGGATGGATTTGCCGTCCCAAAAGACGAGCGCGGCTTTCCACCAGCCGGGGTGATCCGTCACTGGTTTTCCGCTGCCGGAGTGCGTTCGCTGCCACCATACGCGGATTCCGGCAACGTCTTTGATCGGGTAGCGGCGGGTAAATACTGGGGTGCCGTAGTACCAGTCCTCCAGGCGGATTTCACCAGTTTTGGGTGCATGCACCCACAGCAATTCCTGATTTGTAGATATGATTGCGACGAGAACGATCAGGAACAGCATGATCAGCGTCATGACAAATACGGTGGTAAAGAAATCATCGGGGATGGAAAAGGCCAATCCCCGGCGCATCGCACCCATATAACTTGCTGCCAGCAGCGCGCCAATGACGAGCAGCATGATGATTACAGCAAAGCCAACGACCAGCAGAAAGTTTCTTGGCATCGCCTGCCGGGGAACGATGACGACTTTTTGTTCCATTCAGGAATCTCCTGTATAAACGGCTCCCCAATATTATAGACGTCAAAACGCGATCGGAGGGTGTTTGTTGTAGGTCAGCAAATCTACCCAATAACAACTTCCAATGCATAATCCCCCTGGAAAATCTATTGGAAAATTTATCCAAAAATGATAGGATTCCGAAATAATTGCATTTGTTCCTTCCATGAATTGGAGTAAGAATGAGCGTACAAGAACAAATCGATGCGTATATTACCAGCCAACCTGAACCGAAACGTGCTGACATGCTAGCGCTGCACCGCATCATTCTACAAGTAATGCCAGACTGTACATTATGGTTCCTTGATGGGAAAAACAGCGAAAATAAAATTGTTTCAAACCCAAATATCGGATATGGAACTCGCACCACAAAGTATGCGGATGGAACAACCAGAACGTTTTATCAAATTGGCTTGAGCGCAAATAAAACCGGAATCTCGGTATATATCCTTGGTATCGAAGATAAGATGTACCTGGCCCAAACATATGGGGATAAACTGGGCAAGGCGAACGTGACCGGGTACTGCATCCGATTTAAAAGCTTGAAAGATATCAACACGGAGATCCTCGAAGCGGCGATACGATATGGGGTAGCGGTGAGCCAATAGCGGACCAATTTTGATGCGGCCGAGCCGCCACGTCACATAGCGTTTGCACGCGAAATCATCCCAGGTGGGAGGCGTTGTCGAAAATTGTGCGACTACACCTTCCATCTTTTGCTTAATAACGTGTGTACCCCAGGAGTCACCGATCCACAATTAGTAAAAACTGCCTATTGACAAGCGACCGACGGTCGCTATATAATCAGAGCGAACGGTGGTCGCTACTGTAGGTATATTTAGACCACTGTCACGGAGAAAGCCAATGCCGAAAGGGACACCCCTCACCAAAGAAGAACAATGCCGCAAGCGGATCGAGATCATGGAAATTACCACGCGTCTGTTTGCAGAAAAAGGATTTTTGGAAACCTCTATGCGCGAAGTTGCTGAAGCGGTCGGGATGGGCAAATCGACCCTGTACGACTACTTCAAAACCAAGGATGACATACTGGTTTCGTACTTTGAAAACGAGATCAACGTTATTACCGAGCGCGTTGCGGAAATTGGCCAGACAAATCTGCCAGCAGTGGAAAAGCTGCACCGTACGATGACCGCGCACCTCGACTATCTGCTGGCAAATAAGACTCTGTATCTAAAGCTGACTATCGAAGCACAACGATTAGGAATGGAGAGCCAAAAACGGATCCAAATCAGCCGCCATGCGTATCAAGATATGGTGTGCAAGATGATCGAGGATGGTATCAAAGAAGGCAGCTTCCGACCAGTCGACCCCATGCTTGCCATGCGCATCATACTCGGCGCGCTTAACCCGGTGGTCTTCACTACCCGTCCGACCGGCAGCCCGCACGAAATGCTCGATGCCGCGCTCGAAATTCTTCTCAAAGGTATTTTGGCCTGAATATCAGGAGACACCCATGAACGACATGATCCTTCTATTATCGGATTCTCGCGCTGACCTCGCGACAGTGGGCGGCAAGGGAATGTCATTAGCAAAAATGATCCAGGCCGGGCTGCCAGTACCGGGCGGGTTTCACGTTACCACGGATGCCTACCGCGCTTTTGTGGCCGATAACGGCATCCAGCAGTTGATAATGGATACGGTGCGCGGAGTCGACGTACAGTCGACCGAGAGCCTGGAAGCAGCCTCAAAGAAGATTGGGCAGGCGTTTGCCGCAGGAACGACGCCCGCGCCGATCGCACAGGCGGTGGCGGATGCATACCGGGCGCTAAAGGATGCGCCGGTGGCCGTGCGCTCCTCGGCGACCGCGGAAGACCTTCCGGGCGCATCATTTGCAGGCCAGCAGGAGACGTACCTCAATATCTACGGTGTAAATGCCGTGTTGGACGCAGTGAAAAAGTGTTGGGCCTCGCTGTGGACGGCGCGCGCCATTGCCTACCGGATCAAGAACGATATCGACCAGGAGACGGTGGCGCTGGCGGTGGTGGTGCAGGAGCTCATCTTTGCTGACGCAGCGGGTATTCTCTTCACCGCCAACCCGGTCAACGGCAAGCGCGACGAGATGCTGATCAACGCCGCCTGGGGGCTGGGCGAGGCAGTGGTCTCCGGCGCGGTGACGCCTGATACACTCACCGTGCGAAAAGAACCGTTCCGCATCCTGCACCGCCAGACGGCCGAAAAACAGGTGATGACCGTTCGCACACCGGATGGCACCGAAGAGCAGCCGGTCCCTGCGGACCGCAAGATGAAGCCGGTGCTGAACTACACGCAAGCAAAGGAGCTGGCGCAGCTGGCGTGGAAGATCGAGCAGTTCTACGGCATGCCAATGGATGTGGAGTGGGCGCTGGCCGGCGGGACGTTCGCCATTGTTCAGGCGCGGCCCATCACCGCCATGCCGCCGGAGTGGATCGTGCCAGCGAAGGGTGCGGTGTATGCGCGCGGCAGCCTTGCAGAGCACATTCCCAGCCCGGTCACACCCTTATTTGCCACCTTTGGCCTGGAAATTGCCAACCAGGCGACGGCACAGATGTGGCAGAAGATGCTGGGAGGCAACTGGAAGACGCTGATGGTGGATGACGGCTTTTACGTCCCGCTCCATGGGTATGTGTTTGGCGGGGTGAACATGCGCGGCAAAGCGCTGTGGAACCTGACCAGGATGTCGATCAAGCAGATCGGGCCAATGTTCCGCGGCAGTGTGGCGCGCTGGAAGGCCGCTCGCAAAGACCTGGAAGCCGTGGTGGGCGCCTGGGAGCCAAAAGATGTGACAG
>JAEZBH010000461.1 GCA_023427285.1 Pseudomonadota bacterium | reverse complement strand
GGCTAAAGGAGCTTTCCACCCTCTGGGCCAACCGCAACGCCCCGGCTGACAGCCTTGCCCAGATTCGCCGCCGCATTGCCGAAGACACCGCAACGGCGAACCAGCTTCTGGAGTCGGAGGGCTACTTCTCCGGGCAGGTCACCGCAGGCACCGCCCGCGCCGGTACGGGCGGGAACGGCGCGCTTGTCATTACGCTGACGGCAGACCCCGGCCCGCGTTACCAGTTCGGCTCCATCCAGTTCGATGCCCCGCCTGCCTTCCTGCCGCAGCTCGAAGAAATCACGGGCCTGCGCCCCGGCGATCCTGCCGCCGTCAGCACGCTGCTCGCCGCCGAAGCCCGGCTGGCGGAGGAATTGCCCCAGCGCGGCTACCCCTTCTTTCAGCTTGGCGAGCGCCGGGTCATCGTCGATCACGACACCCAGAGCCTCAGCTACCGTCTGCCCGTCACGCCCGGCCCCAAAACCCGCTTCGGCCCCATCGAGATCACCGGCACGCCCGTTCTGGTGCCCGAGCATGTGCGCAGCCTTGCCCGCTTCAAGCCCGGCGAGCCTTACAGCCAGCGCAAGCTGGATGACTTCCGCGAGGCCGTGCTGGCCACCGGCCTGTTCTCGCAAGCCGACATCGCGCCCACTCTGCCGCCCGGCACGCTGGCGGATGCCGGGGAAGTCAGCGCCCCCATTCAGGTAAGGCTGGAGCCCGCCCGCAACCGCACCATCGGCTTCGGCCTCGGCTACGGCACCGAATCGGGCGTGCGCGGCGAAGTTTCGTGGCAGCACCGCAATCTGTTCGGGCGCGAGGAGCGGCTGACCCTTCTGGGCCGTCTCGGCACGCAGGAGCAGCTCGCCCGCGCCGATATCCAGCGCTCGAATTTCCTCCGGCGCGATCACTCGCTCGTCGCCCATATGGCGGCGGCCCATGAGAGCCCGGACGCTTACGATTCCCGCCGCCTTGAGGCCAGCATCGGCATCCAGCGGGAAACCGATCTCACCTGGCAGAAGCGCTGGGTCTATTCCGCTCACATCGAGACCGAGATTGCCCGCATCGAAGACGCGCTGGGCGAGCGCACCTTCCTTTTGCTCTCCATGCCGCTCTCGGTCCAGTTCGACGGCACCGACAGCCTGTTCGACCCGACGCGGGGCCTGCGCGTCGCCGGTTACGTCTCCCCCGAACTTTCCGAGCAGGCGGGCGTGTTCAGCTATGTGCGCGCCGACATGAGCGCCAGCTATTACCTGCCGCTCAACAAGAACGCGGATTTCGTCATCGCCGCGCGCGGCCATGTCGGCTCCATCTGGGGGGCCGAGCGCGACCGCATCGCCGCCACCCGCCGTTTCTTTGCAGGCGGCGGCGGTTCGCTGCGCGGCTTCGGCTATCAGGAGGTCGGCCCCAAGGATGCCGAGGGCCAGCCGCTGGGCGGGCGCTCGCTCATCGAATCCAGCCTTGAGCTGCGCTGGCGCTTCAGCCCGTCCTTCGGCGTCGTCAGCTTTGTAGATGGCGGCGCGGTCCACACCAGCGCCTCGCCCTCGCTCAGCGATTACCGCTGGGGCGCGGGGCTTGGTTTCCGCTACTATACCAACTTCGCGCCGATCCGCGTTGACTTCGCCACCCCGCTCGACCGGCAACCGGGCGAGAGCCGGTTCCTCCTCTACGTCAGCATAGGCCAGAGCTTCTGATGGAGAACCCGAGCCCGCCGGACATTCTGGACGCAAGCGCCGAGGTTGAGACCCTCCCCCCGGTCGCCTCGCCCGCACCCAAGCGTCGCCGCCGCGGGCTCAGGCTTTTCAAGCGCTTCGCTCTCTGGTCAGCCGCCCTGCTGCTCTGCCTTGGCGCTCTTGGCACCTTGGCCGTGAACTGGCTCGACACCCCATCGGGTCGCCAATGGGCTGCCCAGCGTCTTGCCGCCGTTCAGGCCGACTCCGGCTTTTCCCTCAGCGTTGGCGGGTTTCGCGGCTCGCTGTTCGGGCACCTGACCGCCGTTGACGTTGCGTTGCACGACACGCAGGGCCAATGGGCCCACGCGCCTGCCGTCTCCCTGCGCTGGTGGCCGTGGGATCTGCTGCGCCAGCGCGTCAACATCGGCACGCTGCGCGCCGAAACCCTTGTAATCGAGCGGCGGCCCCAATTCCGCTCCACCCGGTCCGACGGCCCGCTCCTGCCGGATTTCGAGATCAACATCCGCCGCGTGCGGGTGGAGAACCTCATTCTTGAGGAACCAGCGGCAGGCGCGCGCTTCGTGCTGGATGCCAAGGGCCGCCTGCATCTGGCCCGCCGCACCGCCACCCTGTCGCTGGATGTCGGCAGCCGCACCAGCGCGGACAAGCTCGCCCTTGCGGCCATCATCGCGCCTGACAAGAACGATCTCGACCTCAGCCTGCACGTCAACGCGCCTGCGGGCGGCGCGCTTGGCGGCACCCTCGGCACGGATCACGCCTTCACCCTGGCCGCCAAGGGAGACGGCACGTGGCAGCGCTGGCGCGGCGCGTTCGAGGCCACTTACGACAACGCGGCGCTCACCACCCTCGAACTGGCAGCCGATGATGGCCGCTTCCGGGTAAAGGGTCCGGTTCACGCCGCCCCCGGCCTGCCGCCCGTGCTTCAACGCCTGCTCGCCGGACATTCGCCAGGCGCACCGGCCACCTTCACGCTCGATGCCACCGCCCGGAACGAGCGCCTCGACACCCGCCTCCAGCTTACCTCCCGCCCGCTTGCGCTGACGACGGAGGGCGGGCTCGACATCCGCAGCGGCGACCTCAGCAACGCCCGTGCGCGCCTGCACCTCACCGATCCGTCCGCGCTGGTGCCCCAGTTGCGCGCCACGCCCTTTGATTTTGCCCTTACGGCCGAGGGGCGCATCCGCCGCCCCCGCCTGCACCTGACCGGCAAGGCGGATACGCTCCGCTTCGGCCGCATCACCCTTGGCGGCGTGACGGCAACGGCTGTCTCCGACACCGGCTCGCTGGAAGACATGGCGCTGACTGCCCGGCTTGGCCGTGCGGAGGGGCTGGGTCACATTCTGGAGCCGCGCCTCGCCGGGGCCACGGTTGCGGGCCGCTTCACCTTCCGGCCCCGCCAGCTTCAGCTTGAACTGGCCAACGGCACGCTGCGCGGCCCCAACCTCAGCGGCAAGATCGACGGGCACGTCAGCTTCCGCTCGCAGGACTACCGCCTTGGCCTCGATGGTGCGCTGGAGCGCGTCGAGTTCCCGAAGATCACGCGCGGCACGCTCGATGCCAAGCTGGTCTTCGCCGGGCGCACGTTCGACAGCCGCACCACCATTTCCGGCACCGCCCAAAGCCGCCCGCTGCAACCGCTCAGCCCGCTCGTCTCGGCCCTCATCGGCAACGAGGCGCGCCTGTCCACCACCGTTGCCCGCGGCGAAGACGGCATCCTCCACCTGCCGGACCTGCGGCTCGCCGCCAGCGCCCTCAATCTTTCCGGCAATTTAGCCATTGCGCCGGGCTGGATCATGACAGGGCGCGTCACCGGGCCGCTCACCGCACCGGCAGGCAGCCTCATCAACCTGCCGCAAGGCCCGGCGCAGGTGGTGCTCACCGCCTCCGGCACCTTGCCCGACTATCAGCTTGAGCTGGATGCGCGCCAGCCAGAGGCCGTCATCGGGCCGGAGCGCCTGACCAATCTGCGCCTTACCGGCCAGTCAGACCGGCTTGAGCGGTTCCGCTTTACACTGACCGGCGGCTCCAGCCTTGGCGGGCTCGATGGCTCGACCACCCTCACGGTGCGCGGCGGTCCGGCCTTCCACAATCTGGTGCTGCGGGCGGGCAATCTCACGCTTGCGGGCGCGCTGAGCCTGCCTGAAGGCCGTTCGTGGCAGGGCGACCTTGCTG
>JAEZBH010000418.1 GCA_023427285.1 Pseudomonadota bacterium | reverse complement strand
TCTTAATCCCCCTGCGACCCCCTGTTTGTTTCAAAGGGACGCACCCGGTCCGACCCGCACAGCCCTGTTCCACAAACAAGAAAAGGGCCGCGCCCTTTATGCAGGACACGGCCCTATTCTTACGAATGGGGTGCAGGGGACGAGTCCCCTGCAAAAACTAATCTAAGATCCCCGCGTCAAACGCGCATGGGCATCAGCACGAAGATCGCAGCCGAATCTGACGTCTCGCGGATCAGCGTGGGCGATGCGGCATCGGCCAGGTGAACCTCGACGGTTTCGGTTTCGATCTGGCTGAGGATGTCGAGCAGGTAGCGGGAGTTGTAGCCCACTTCCAGCGGACCGGAGGAGTATTCGGCCGGAATCTCTTCCGCTGCGGTGCCTGCCTCGGGCGAGGTGACGGAGAGCGTCACCTTGTTGGCATCGAGGCTCAGCTTCACGGCGCGGGTCTTCTCGGTGGCGATGGTGGACACGCGATCCACGCCCTGCGCCAGCTGCTTGGTGTTGATGCGCAGCAGGCGGTCGTTCGCCGTCGGAATGACGCGGCTGTAGTCCGGGAAGGTGCCGTCGATCAGCTTGGAGGTCAGCACCGCGCTGTCGAAGGCGAAGCGGATCTTGGACTGGGAGAGCGACACGCGCACATCGCCATCCATTTCATCGAGCAGCTTGCGCACCTCGGCCACGGCCTTGCGCGGCACGATCACGTCCGGCATGCCGTCAGCGCCTTCGGGGCGCTCAAGCGCAACGCGGGCCAGACGGTGACCGTCCGTCGCCACGGCGCGCAGGGCCGGATTGGCCTCGTCCGTCACATGCATGAAGATACCGTTCAGGTAGTAACGGGTCTCTTCGGTGGAGATGGCGAAGCGGGTGCGATCGATCGTCTGACGCAGAGACGCCGCCGGCATGGTGAAGCTGTGCGGCAGATCGCCCTCGGCGAAGATCGGGAAATCATCGCGCGGCAGCGTGGCCAGCTGGAAGCGCGAGCGACCGGCGGCAACGGACAGGCGGCCATCGGCCAGCGACAGTTCGATCTGCGAACCGTCCGGCAGCTTGCGCACGATGTCGAAGATGGTGTGGGCGGAAACCGTGGTTGCGCCGCGCTGCACCGTGGTGGCGGGCACCACCTCGACCACTTGCAGGTCAAGGTCGGTTGCCATCAGGCGCAAACCGTCGTCTTCGGCTTCAATCAGCACGTTCGACAGAATGGGAATGGTATTCCGGCGTTCAACCACCGACTGAACGTGGGCGAGAGCCTTCAGAACTGCCGCCCGTTCGACCGTTACTCTCATCGATCCCTCATTCTGCGCAGCCGACTTGCACGGCCCGGTTTAAATAGTCCCACAGCATAAAGGAGGCCTGCCGAACAGGCATCCTAATTGTGGGAACGATCCCATATAAAGCTGTGGATATTTCTACCGAAACGACGTTCCGGTCAAGCGCCCGGCCACAATTAGCCCGGATTTGACCGAAGGAAAGCTCTGTTCTCAGAGGATTTCCAGAACCGTCTCCGGCGGACGGCCAACGCGCGCCGTGCCGTTGCCCACCAGCACCGGCCGCTCGATCAGGCGGGGCGTCTCGGCCATGGCCGCCAGCAGATCAGCGTCAGCCGCGCCCTTCAGGGGCGCAGCTTCCGCTTCCTTCCACCGCACCAGCGATGACACGCCGCCCGGAAGCCATGCCGCCACCTGCTCCAGTTCCGCGTAGGAAGGCGCGTTGTCCAGATACAGGCGAACGTTCGGCTCGATGCCCTTCTCCCGCAGAAGCTCAAGCGTCTTGCGGGAGGTGCTGCACCGGGGATTGTGCCAAAGGGTGAGGGACACAGGGTTAATTCCTAGGGCTTATTCCAGGCCTGCTGCCACGGTGAACTTCGCCGTGGACCGCGCCTTCACATCGGCAACGGTAATGCCGGGTGCCAGTTCGATCAGTTCGAACCCTGCGCCCTTGGCCGGACGGTTGAACACAGCAATATCGGTGATGAGCATGTCCACCACGTCAACGCCCGTCAACGGCAATTCACAGGCCGGCTTGAACTTGGGGCTTCCGTCCTTGGCGTTGTGCTCCATGACGACCACGACCTTCTTGGCGCCTGCCACCAGGTCCATCGCGCCGCCCATGCCCTTCACCAGCTTGCCCGGAACCATCCAGTTGGCCAGATCGCCGTTCTCGGACACTTCCATCGCGCCCAGAATGGTCAGGTTGACGTGACCGCCGCGGATCATCGCGAAGCTGTCGGACGAGGAGAAGTACGAGCTGTACGGCAGCTCGGTGATGGTCTGCTTGCCTGCGTTGATCAGGTCAGCGTCTTCCTCGCCCTCATAGGGGAACGGGCCCATGCCCAGCATGCCGTTCTCTGACTGGAGAACGACGTGCATGCCCTCGGGGATGTGGTTGGCCACCCGCGTCGGGATGCCGCCGCCCAGGTTCACGTAGAAACCGTCGCTCAGCTCGCGTGCGGCGCGGGCCGCAATTTCATCACGTGACCAAGCCATTATGCCGTCTCCCGCTTGCGGACAGTGCGCTGCTCGATGCGCTTCTCGAAGTTC
>JAEZBH010000391.1 GCA_023427285.1 Pseudomonadota bacterium | reverse complement strand
CCCAGCAGTAGTTTGTTAATGGATAATAAAGGGATCGGGTGCTGCACACCCGATCCCTTTATTATCCATTAACAAACTACTGCTAGACGCTTTCAACACACCTTCAAGAAATGCCTGCGACCCACTTGCAGCACGCCGGGGTGCGGGAAGATCGCCTGTGGCTCCGCCAGCACCTCGCCGTCCAGGCGCACGCCCTTCTGCTCGATCAGCCGCCTCCCATCGCTGCGGCTGGCGACCAGCTTGCCCGCAACCAGCACGTCCAGCACGGTCTGCCCGCTTTGCAGGGCGTATTCGGGCATCGCTTCAGGCGCTTCGTGCTGCTGGAAGGTGCGGACAAAAGCAAACTGCGCCAATTCCGCAGCTTCATTGCCCCAAAAGCAGCCAGTGATCTCCTTTGCCAGCCGCATCTTCGCATCGCGCGGGTGAACGCTTCCATCCGCCAGCCCCTGCGCAAACGCCCGTATCTGCTCGGGATCCCAACGTGTTACCAACCTCGCGAACTGCGGCATGGCGGCATCCGGCACGCTCATCACTTTGCCGTACATGTCTTCGGGAGTGGTGTTGAGCGGAATATGGTTTCCCAGCGACTTGCTCATCTTCACCACCCCGTCGGTGCCAGGCAGAATGCCCAGAATAATCGCCACGTTGGGCTTTGCCCCCAGGTATGTCATGATCTTACGCGCCCCGGTGACAATATTGAAAAGCTGGTCCGTACCGCCCACCTGCACGTCCGCTTTGAGCGCAAAGGCGTCGTAACCCTGCATGATGGGGTAGAACAATTCATGCAGGAACAGGCCATCATTGCGCTCCCAGCGCACCTTGAATGCCTCGCGGGTGAGGAACTGCTGGATGGTAAAGTTGGACGCCAGCTTGATCAAGTCCGCAAAGGTAAGCTGCGAGAGCCATTCGGCGTTGTAGCGCACGATTGTCTTTTGCGGATCGAGGATGCGGAAGGCCTGTTCTGCGTAGGTGCGGGCGTTCTCCTCTACCTCTGCCTGGGTGAGCTGCGGGCGCAGCTTATCCTGGTCCGAAGGGTCGCCGATCAGTGAGGTGTAAGTGCCAATCACAAACATGACCTCGTGGCCCAGCTCCTGGAACTGGCGCAGCTTGCGCATGGTGACGGTATGGCCCAGATGCAGGTCGGCCCTACGAGGATCGTAGCCACAGTACACGCGCAGCGGGCGGCCTTCTTTTTCCGCCTCTACCAGCCGTTCTCGCAGCTCGGTTTCCATTGCGCGCCGCAGCGCTTCGTCGCCGTATTCGGTGCCCTGCATCAGTAGATCTACCTGTGCATCGATGTTCATACCTGCTTCTCCTTTTGGGGTTTTTTGCTGTTGTTCAATGGGTTGTGCTGCTACCCAGTGAACAACAGCAAAAAACACACCTAGATAGATTTAAAAAATAAACGCGAGGCCGCCGGGCCTCGCGTTTGCATTCGTTCGGGTGAACTTCTACTTAAGCGCAGCCAATGGCAGCCGGTGACCGGGAGCCATAATACGCATACGCAGCATAGAAGCGGACCAAATGTTTCATACCGATGAGTATAGCCCTCGGGCGGTTCGCTGTCAAGCAGATTTTCGAACGAGCACATCCTCCAGCGCGGGCTGCAAGCGTTCATATTGGAACCGGAAGCCCATTTCCAACAGCCGCTTTGGCACCACGCGCTGGCCTTCCAGCACTACCGCGCTCATTTCACCCAGCACCAGCTTGAGAGCAATGGCTGGCGCAGGCAGCCAGAAGGGCCGGCGCATCACCCGTGAAACTGTGCGGCCAAAATCCGCGTTGGTCACCGTCTGAGGTGCAGCGGTGTTGAATACGCCATCGGCCTCCGGGCAGTCTAGCAAGAAGCGAAAGACATTCACCAGATCGTCCAGGTGGATCCAGGGGATATACTGCCTGCCCGAACCCAGCGGCCCACCTGCAAACAGGTTGTTCTGCAGCTTGAACGGCGGCAGCAGCCCGCCCTCCTTGGCAATCACCGGGGCCGTGCGCAGGACGATATAATGGACGCGGCCTCCACCGCTGCTGCCCATTTCGCGCACGGGTTGCGCAGCAGATTCCCAATCGCTGCTTATCCCAGCAAGAAATCCGTTCCCCTTCGCCGCACCTTCATCCAGCTCACGATCACCCTGGTCACCATAATACCCGGTTCCGGCGATCTGGATCACCATAGATGGTTTTCGTTCCGCCTGGCGCACAGCCTCTACAATGGCATGCCCCGCATTTACCCGGCTGCTGCGGATCGTTTTCTTGTAGGATTCTGTCCATGGCCAGCGTGACAGTGTAGCGCCCACCAGATTGATGATCGCATCGGCTTCACTAACCAAATCCGCCCAACCCTGTGCTGTTTTTCCATCCCAGGCCGCAGACTTCACTCCCACCGGGAGCTGCACCTTGCCCGGGCTGCGCGTGAGCACCCAAACTTGGTGCCCATCCGCAACCAGCGCCTTTGAAAGCGCCTGCCCAATTAACCCCGTTCCACCGGGGATGATGATCTTCAATTTTTGTTCCATTCTTTTTACCCTTCCCCCCTAACAGTCTTTCGGCATCAGCGAACCCATTTTCCTGCCAGGGTCTTTGTGCTTATCTACATATTATCTCCCGGATACAGGTAAAAACCCTTTCGACGTACAATGTTTCAATATGAATTCTTTACCTGGGGCCAGCAAAAGCATCAAACAAAAGTGCTATAATCTTTATCATTGGAGTAAA
>JAEZBH010000367.1 GCA_023427285.1 Pseudomonadota bacterium | reverse complement strand
TCATTGAAGCCGAAGCCCAATCCGGGGCCGTCATGCCGCGCACGGCGGAAGACGTGGCAGCCATTCTTTATACCTCCGGGTCCACCGGCAGCCCCAAAGGCGTGGTGCTGCCGCACCGCAGCCTCGTCACCGGCGCGGCCAGCGTTGCGCAGTATTTGGGCTTGACGGAGGAGGACCGAGTGCTGGCGGTGCTGCCGCTCAGCTTCGACTACGGCCTCAACCAGATCACGTCTGCATTCAGGGCAGGCGCGAGCGTCGTGCTGCTGGACTATCTGTTCGCGGGCGATGTGGCCAAGGCGGTTGCGAAGCATGGCATCACCGGCCTTGCGGGCGTGCCGCCGCTGTGGATGCAGCTTGCCGCCGCCAAATGGCCGGAGGAGGCGCGGCAGTCCTTGCGGTTCTTCACAAACTCGGGCGGGCGGATGCCGCGCCCGCTGCTGGAGAAGCTGCGCGCCCTTCTGCCCAACGCGACGCCGTTCCTGATGTATGGCCTGACGGAGGCGTTCCGCTCCACCTTCCTTGATCCGGCGGAAGTGGATAGGCGGCCCGATTCCATCGGCAAGGCCGTGCCCTATGCCGAGGTGCTGGCGGTGCGGCCCGACGGGCAGGAGACCGCTCCCGGCGAGCCGGGCGAGCTGGTGCATGTCGGCCCGTTCGTGGCGCTGGGCTACTGGGGCGATGCCGAGCGCACCGCACAGCGCTTCAAGCCCGCGCCCCCTTGCGCCAAAACGGCAGCGCCCGGCGAGATGGCGGTGTGGTCTGGCGACATGGTGGTGCGGGATGCGGAGGGCTTCCTCACCTTCGTTGGCCGCAACGACGAGATGATCAAGACTTCCGGCTACCGGGTCAGCCCTACCGAGATCGAGGAGGCGCTCTACGCCAGCGGTTTGGTGGCCGAAGCGGTGGCTGTGGGCGTGGCGGATGAGACTCTGGGGCAGTCCATTGCCGTGATCGCCGCCGCCGTGGGCGAGGATGCCGCGCCAACGCAGGCGCTGCTGGATTACTGCCGCCGCGAACTGCCCGCCTATATGGTGCCTGCCCGTATCGTGTGGCAGGAAAGCCTGCCGCGCAACGCCAACGGCAAGCTGGACCGGGCCGCGTTGAGCGCGGCCCTGACCGAGATGTTGACCACTCCTGCGCAAGGAATCCCTGCATGACCGCGCCCCTTCACGGAGAACAGCGCGCCTGGCCGCAAGGCTTCGGCGTGACGGCAAGCGGCGTGATGACCGTGGGTGGCCGACCGATCACCCACTGGATACAGGAGGCCGGGCGCACGCCCCTGTTCCTGTATGACAGCGCGCTCATCGCCAAGCGCATCGCCGAGCTGCGCGCGGCCCTGCCGGAGCGGGTGCATCTGCACTACGCCATCAAGGCCAACCCCATGCCGGACGTGGTGAACTTCATTGCGCCGATGGTCGATGGACTGGATATCGCCTCGGGCGGCGAACTTGAGGTGGCGCTGGCCAGCGGCATGGAGCCCCGGCACATCAGCTTTGCCGGACCCGGCAAGCGCGATGCGGAACTGGCGCGGGCCATTCAGGCGGGCGTTGTCATCAATCTGGAATCCGAGGGCGAGATGCGCCGCGCGGCCCGCCTGTCGCGCGAGTTGAAGCAGGCGGCCCATGTGGCGGTGCGGGTGAACCCGGAGTTCGAGCTGAAGGGCTCGGGTATGCGCATGGGCGGCGGGGCCAAGCCGTTCGGCGTCGATGCCCAGCGCGTTCCCGCCATGCTGGCGGAGCTTGGCGAGCTGGGTCTCGTGTTCGAGGGATTCCACATCTTCACCGGCTCGCAGAACCTCTCCGCCGAGGCGCTGATCGATGCGCAGGACAAGGCGCTGGCGCTGGCGGCAGAACAGGCCCGCCATGCGCCCAAGCCGCCGCGCTTCGTCAATATCGGCGGCGGCTTCGGCATTCCTTATGCTCCGGCGGATAAGCCTCTCGACCTCATCGCGGTGGGTGCCGCGCTTTCTGCACGGCTCGACCGGCTGGAAGTGGAAATTGCGGGCTCGGAAATCACCATCGAGCTGGGCCGCTACATTGTCGGGGAGGCAGGTGTCTATCTGACGGAGGTGATCGACCGGAAGATATCCCATGGCGAAGTTTACCTCATCACGGATGGGGGATTGCATCACCAGCTGGCTGCCAGCGGCAACTTCGGTCAGGTCATTCGAAGGAACTATCCGGTGGCGGTTGCGACGCGCTACGATTCCGCGCCAGAGGAAACCGTTTCGGTTGTGGGGTGCCTGTGTACGCCGCTGGATCGCCTGGCGGAGAAGATTCAGGTGCCGGTCGTGGAACCCGGTGAAGTTATTTGCGTTTTTCTCGCGGGCGCTTATGGCTTGACCGCAAGTCCCATGCGGTTTCTCGGTCATCCCGAACCCGCCGAGCGACTGGTTTGAAGAGGCGGCCCAACAGAAACCCTGTTTTCTGAGCCATGCTTGAGGTCCTAATCACTTTCCATGGCAGGCGGTTACAATTTTAACCAATTCAGGTTAGGCGAATCTCATTGCGTAGGGTTTGCCGAGTTCATAGTTTGCAGCCTTGTGGGTTCCTGTGCGGAGTAGCTCAAGGTCTGCGCCAGCAAAGGGGCTGACCGCTGCTGGAGCGGCTGCTGTTTGCAAGGGGGTAAGAACAGTGACGTTATCAACTTTTAAGATTGCTGGAACTTTGAAAATTACCGGTCTGGTCTCGTGCATGGCGCTGGCTTTGGCCGGTTGCGGCTCTGCTCCTTCGGGGCAGCTGCCGTCGGCACAGTTCGTTTCGCCTTCAGAGGGTCCGGGCCCGGACTACATCATCGGCCCGATGGATTCGCTCACCATTTTCGTGTGGCGCAATCCCGAGCTGTCGACCGGCGTGACCGTGCGCCCGGATGGCCGCATCACCGTGCCGCTCATCAACGACCTGCCCGCCACCGGCAAGACGCCGACCCAGCTGGCGAAGGACATTGAGGAGCAGCTGAAGGCGTACATCCAGAACCCGCTGGTTTCGATCATCGTGACCGGCTTCCAGGGCCCGTTCGCACAGCAGGTGCGCGTGGTTGGCGAGGCGGCAAATCCGCAGGCCATTCCGTACCGCGTGAACATGACCCTGCTTGATGTGATGATTGCCGTGGGCGGCCTGACCGACTACGCATCCGGCAACCGTGCGCGGCTTATTCGCTTCGACAAGGCGACCGGCCAGCAGCAGGAATACCGGGTGAAGCTGGAAAGCCTGATCAAGGACGGCGATACGGCCTCGAACGTGCGGATCGAGCCGGGCGACGTCATCATCATTCCGGAGAGCTTCTTCTGATCCGGTTTGGGGCCTGATACAGGGCTCATGTCCGCCGCCGTCATGCTTCGCCGGGATGACTTCCTGCCGGAGCATGCGGGTCGGGCGGGTGAAGGCGCGCTGGTGTCCGGAAGACTGATGCAGGGTGTGCGCTTCTCGAGATGCGAACACGTCTCTTTGGGGTGTGCGCGCCTGTTTGAAATGTACGCGTCTCTTTGAAATGTACGTGTCTCTTTGAAATGTACGTGTCTCTTTGAAATGTACAC
>JAEZBH010000325.1 GCA_023427285.1 Pseudomonadota bacterium | reverse complement strand
CCCATCGTCGGTGGCTGTAACCATAAAGGAAATGTATTTGCCAATGTCCGCTTGTCTGATCTCGTACGTGCTGCCCACTGCGCCGGGAATATTCACCCGCGCGCCCGTGGGTGTATCGCGGACCTGCCACTGGTAGGAGAAGGTAATGATGCTGCTGGGCGAGTCGTAGCGGTCATCCCAGGTCCCGGGGTTCGCAGTTAACACCTGTCCGGGAACGGGCGCGCCTGTGATGGTTGGCGTTAGGCTGTTATAGGGTGGATCATTGACCGGCCGGACGGTGATAGAGATGCTGCCGGTCTCCGTGCTGAACGGAGAAGTCCAACCGGATACCACAGTTGCATTGACAAGGGTGCCTGTCTTCGCTGCATTCGCCTGATCCCACAAGCGAAACACCACGCCGTCGCTGACAGTGCCATTCCAATGTTGAGAAGGCGAGAAGCGAATGCGCGCATTCGGACTCAGATAATAACCACAACAGCTGTATGGCTCAGGCTTCAAATAGTACCAGCCTCCATCAGCCTCATTTAGATACGACCAACGCCCATGGGAATCATCTGCCGAGAGCGTGACAATGCCGAGGTCGTCGCCGTCGGCGTCAAACCCCGCGCTCTGGATCAAATCGCGCACGAGCACGCCTTGATTTGGATAAGGGTCTTCATCGATCTCTGGCAGTGTAAAGCTGGTCTGCTGGAGCACCGGAGGCGTGTTGGGATGCTGCTGTTCGTACGCGCCCAGATCCACGCTGGCCCCCGCTATTCGTGGTTTGCCATCCAAATCGGTGAGGGTATTCGCGGGGAGCTGTGAAGAATCGCCCAGGTTGATCGCCGGAGAAACGCGCAGCAATCGCAGGTCCAATGTGGCCGCCTGCGTGTTGATAAACATCGGGTTCAGGTTGCCGTAGATCTTATTGAGCGGGTCATCTTGCCAGTCCTGAATAATACTGTTCGCGATGTTGCCCTTGGTGCTGTACGTCAGCACCTGCGGAGAGGTGGCAGCAGTATTTCCCCAGACGATGGTGTTGCGAATGTAATCCGCCGCTGCCACCATGGCGATGCCTCCGCCCCAATCCGCCGCGCTGTTGCGATAGAAGGTGCTGTTGAAGATGCGTGTAGGAGTTTGCTGCGAGTAGATACCGCCACCGTCCTCACCCGAGGAATTGTTATAGAACACGGCATTGGTGATCGTCGATCCGTTGCTAAACTCATACATTCCCCCGCCCCTGCCGTTCGCATGGTTGCCCATAAAAACCGCTCCGGTGATCTTCGGGGTGGAATAATACGCATAGACCGCGCCGCCCTGGCTGGACGCCGTGTTGTTCAGGAACCTCACATTGGTTAGCGTGGCCTGTGAAGAGTAGGCATACAGCGCTCCGCCCAAACTCGCGTGATTTTCATCAAATGTGAATTCCGAGATCTCTGACACATTCGAGGCGTTGTTGTCCAGGGCAATCGCCCCACCTTCAAGGGAATTATTGCCCTTCGCGCTTCCCCCTACGATCTTTACGGCTCCCTGGTAGCTGAAGATCGCCCCTCCCTCATTATCGGCAGCGTTATTGAAAAAGGAACAGTTCGTGAAGGATTGCAGGCCTTTATTGCCATATACCGCCCCGCCATACCATGTTGCATGGCTGGCAGTGAACGTCAGGTTGGCGAGTGTGGGGCTGCTGCTGCTCAAATACATCCCGCCGCCGCTGCTGTCAACTCCCGTCAGGTTCGCATTCCCGCCGGTGATCGTCAAACCATCCAGCACAGTACTGGCAGACAGATTACTGCCTTTCAACACGTGCAGGCTGTTATCGGTTGGGTTGTTCAGCACCCCAATCTCGCCGGAAAGGATGGTTACGTTTGCCGTCCAATCACGCTGCGCGCGTTCGGTTTCCGTCCCAGTAAAGCCGCCGTAGATCGCCACGCCGTCCTTCAAGGTGAAGGTCGCTGTGCGGTCCGTGCCAAGGGTGGGGGTATACGTCCCCTCCGCAGCCCAGATTTCACTTCCCGGCTGGGCTGTTCCGAGCGCCGTTTGCAGCCCGCAGGCGCTCGCCCAGCTCGAACAATCGCCTGTGCCAGTAGGCGTCACGTAGCAAACAGAGCCTTCCTGTCCGCAGTCCGGGCTGGCATTCAACAGAACAACGATTGTGCCGTTCGTGTCATGTGTCACCAAATCCAGCTTGCCATCGTGATCCAAATCGGCTGATCGGACGAAGCTCTGATATTGTCCAATCGACAAACTTTCTGCCAGGGCAAAGACACCGCCGCCCTGGTTGAGCAGCAGGCTTAAGTCTCCTGAGTAGAAATTGGCGGTTACCAGATCGATCCGGCCATCCAGGTTAAAGTCGCCTGCCGTCAATCCGTACGGCTGGTCGCCAACCGCGAAGTCAACCTTGGACCCAAACGTACCATTCCCATTCCCCAGCAGAATACTCACATTATCACCTTGGGAATTTGCGACAGCGAGATCAACCAACTCATCGCTGTTGAAATCCTCGGCGATCACAGTGGCTGGAGCAGTGCCAACACCATAGTCCGTTCTGGCCTGGAAGCTTCCATCGCCCTTGCCAAGCAGCACGCTGACGGTTATGCTGCCTGCATTTGTGACTGCCAGATCGAGGTTGCCATCCCGGTTGAAATCATCCACTGCCAGAAAGACCGGGTTCAAATCGGTGGTGTATTTCACTTGCGGCAAGAATGTTCCATCCCCGGTATTCAGC
>JAEZBH010000281.1 GCA_023427285.1 Pseudomonadota bacterium | reverse complement strand
CCGGTGGTACGACAGCAGGTGATAAACCACGTCGAACCGCTCTGCGCGGTCCGGATAGTCGACACCAGCCACGTCCTGAAGCGACTTGAACAGGAACGCTTCATCGTCGCGCAGCGTCTTCAGAACGTCGAGAATAGCCTCGCGCTTCACGCGCAGGGTCAGCTCGCCATTGGCAATGACGGCCTCCAGCAGCGCGTCGCCAAGCTTCTCGGCGGCACGCTGCGAGACTTCGGCCAGACGATCCTCGCCCGGCGTCCAGGAGGTCTGAGCGGTCATCGTTCAATCGTCCCTTCCCGCCGGATTTTCTTCTGGAGCAGCAGCACGCCGTAGAGCAGCGCCTCTGCCGTCGGCGGGCAGCCCGGAACGTAGATGTCCACGGGTACGATGCGATCGCAGCCACGCACCACAGAGTAGCTGTAGTGGTAGTAGCCGCCGCCGTTGGCGCACGAGCCCATCGAGATCACGTAGCGCGGCTCGGACATCTGGTCGTAAACGCGACGCATGGCCGGAGCCATCTTGTTCGTCAGCGTACCAGCCACGATCATCACGTCGGAGTGACGCGGAGATGCACGCGGTGCAACGCCATACCGCTCAAGGTCGTAGCGCGGCATGTTCGTATGCATCATTTCGACCGCGCAGCATGCGAGGCCGAAGGTCATCCACCACATCGAACCGGTACGGGCCCAGGTAATCAGATCCTCGGCCTTCGTCACCAGAAACCCCTTGTCGGTGAGTTCCTTGTTCAGATCGTTAAAGAACTGATCGTTCGGGTGCGGCGTCAGTGCCATACCCGAATTCGGCCCGGAAGCCGGCACAGCGGTTGCGCTTGCCATGGGTTGAATTACTCCCATTCCAACGCCCCCTTCTTCCACTCGTAAATGAAGCCGATGGTCAGAATGCCCAGAAAGCACATCATCGACCAGAAACCGAAGACCCCGATCGCCCCAAGGCTCACCGCCCACGGGAACAGGAACGCCACCTCCAGATCGAAGATGATGAACAGGATCGAGACCAGGTAGAAGCGCACGTCAAACTTGCGACGGGCATCCTCAAAGGCTTCGAAGCCGCACTCGTAGGCGGCCAGTTTCTCCGGGTCCGGCTTGGCAATGCCCCCCAGCGCGCCCACCACGACGGGCAAGGCGACGAAGATACCGGAAAAGACAATCGCGATCCCGAGGAAGATCAGGATCGGCAAGTATGACAGCGCGACGTCAGGCATGAGACTCGTTACCTCCGCTCTTGGCGCACCGTTTACCACCCACTGGGTTTCGCGCAAGGGGCTGTGGCCAAAAAGGTTCGATCCGGACCTGTTTCGGGCGGCAAAAAATTAGAGAATGATTATTAATAGCTGGAAAGTTCTGCGCAGCCGGTGCTTTAGCAGCCATACCGAACACGCCAGAAGTGGGGTTCACGCCCATGCGATACAAGCCCGAACCATGAACCGGACCAATCATTCGGCGTTCAATTGGCACCGCTGACACCTTTTCTGCGCCACTTGATAAACCTAACGCCGGAACAACCCCTCCGGTCTCACCCTCTCCCGCAGAACGGTGCGCAAAAACAAAGGGGGCCGGAAACCGACCCCCTTCATCATTCACTAGAACCATTGCTCCTGCGGAAACTTCAGCTCCGGTGGTTCTTAATCGCTTGGCCCACCAGCTTGTGCAGGCGGGATTGCAGGGTCGAGTTGCCCGCAACGATATCGCCGGTCTTGAGCATCTGCTCGCCGCCGCGGAAGTCGGAGACGAAACCGCCCGCTTCACGGATCAGCAGAATGCCTGCCGCCATATCCCACGGCTGGAGGTTGTCTTCCCAGAACGCATCGAAGCGGCCAGCGGCAACGTATGCCAGATCAAGGCTTGCCGCACCGAACCGGCGCACACCTGCCACTTCCGGCGTGACAGACGACAGGATGGCGTTGAAACGGGCGTGATCGCCATGGCCATGGTACGGAATGCCCGTCGCCACAACGGCTTGACGCAGATCCTGACGGCCCGAGACGCGCAGGCGACGCTCGCCAACCCATGCGCCCTTGCCCTTCTCGGCCCAGAAGCTCTCGTCGGTCAGCGGATTGTAAACGATACCCGCAACAATCTCACCATGCTCTTCCAGCGCAACGGAAATACCGTAGTGCGGAATGCCGTGCAGGAAGTTGGTGGTGCCGTCCAGCGGATCAACGATCCAGCGCGGCATCTCCGGCGTGCTGCCCGGCTCCTCGCCCGACTCTTCCATCAGAAAACCGAAGTCCGGGCGCGCCCGCTTCAGCTCTTCCTTCAGGATCCGCTCGGCCTTCTCATCGGCGGCGCTTACAAAGTCGGCCGGACCCTTCCGGCTGACCTGAAGCTGCTCCACTTCACCGAAATCGCGCCGCAGACCGCTTCCGGCCTTCCGGACAGCGCGCTCCATGACAGTCATCAGGGCAGATCGTATCGGCATGCACAGTCTCTCAAATCAAAAGCCCTCTCCCTCGCTTCTTGCCGAACCTAAAGCGGTTTCGACGTGGCTCAAGGGAGAGGGCCGGTACACAATACGTGTTTTACGCGAAATCAGTCCGCGCGGCGGACGTACTCGCGCTCATAAACGTTAACGACGATCCGCTCGCCGGTTTCAATGAACGGCGGCACCATCACGCGCGCGCCATTCTCCAGCTTGGCCGGCTTGTAGGAAGAGGCAGCGGTCTGGCCCTTCACCACCGGATCGGCTTCCGCCACGGTCAGGGTCACCTGCTCCGGCAGCTTGATGGAAACCGGGCGCTCTTCGATGGACTCGATCACGACCTGCATGCCGTCGGCAAGGAAGTCGATCTCTTCGTCCAGAATGCTGGCCGGAATGACGACCTGATCGAAGGTCTCGGCGTCCATGAACGTCAGCTGATCGCCGTCACGGAACAGGAACTGGTAGTCCTTCGGGTCGAGGCGCACGCGCTCCACCGTCTCCGACGAACGGAAGCGATTGTTGCTCTTGCGACCGTCATAGACGTTCTTCAGCTCCACCTGCATGTAGGCGCCGCCCTTGCCGGGCTGGGTGTGCTGAATCTTGACAGCGCGCCAGTGCGAGCCCTCGAATTCGATGATGTTGCCGGGGCGAATGTCAACGCCGCTGATCTTCATGGATTTAATCCTGCATTGCTGAGCTGTCGGAAGTTGGCGGGCTTCTAGCAGGTCGATGACGCAAGCGCAATCGACCCCGCACCACACCCCCTTGACTTGAGAGCGGCTTCTAGCCCGCTCAGTTGGTCCCGAACAGCGTGTTGAAAGCCCTGACGGCAGCAGCCGGACCCTCCGGGTGGTTCCAGACGCCTGCCGAGACGGCGAGGAAATCTGCGCCAGCCTCAACGAGCGGCGCGCCGTTTTCCGGGGTAATCCCGCCAATGGCAACGCACGGCAGCTCTGACAGCGCCGTCCACCACGACAGCAGCTCCGGATCGGCCTGCGCCGGTGCGTCCTTGGTCGTGGTCGGGTAGAACGCCCCGAACGCCACGTAGTCCGCCCCCGCCTCGCCTGCTTCCATTGCCAGATGGCGGCTGTCATGGCAGGTGACACCAATGGTGCGCTCCGCGCCCAGCAGCTTGCGCGCTTCGGCCACCGAGCCGTCGCCTTGCCCCAGATGCACGCCCTCCGCGCCGGACTTCTTGGCCAGATCCGCCCGGTCGTTGATGATGAGCGCAATGCCCTCATCTTCGCACACCGGCAGAAGGCTTTCTGCGGCTTTGAGAATCTCGTCGTCGCTCACGTCCTTCAGGCGCAGCTGGAGCGCCGCAATCGTGCCTCCCTCCAGCGCCTGCCGGAAGGTCGCCAGAAAGTCCGGCACCACGATCTTCGGCGGGGTAATCAGATAAAGCTGGCACGGCGGGCGCGGATCATCCCGACCGAACTCGGTGATGTCGATGCCCTCTTCTTCGTCCATATCCATCATACCTGCCTCCGAAAAACCGTTTACCTGCCTGAACG
>JAEZBH010000201.1 GCA_023427285.1 Pseudomonadota bacterium | reverse complement strand
GCCGATGGCCGACTTGGTGGACGACATGGAGATGTTGGCGATCTCATTGCCGAACAGGCGGCGCACCGCCCCCAGCTCGATCTCGTCGCCCAGCGGCGTCGAGGTGCCGTGCGCGTTGACGTAATCGATGTCCGCCGGGGTCATGCCAGCGCGCTTCAGCGCCATTTCCATCGAGCGGTAACCGCCCGAGCCGTCCTCGGCCGGAGCCGTGACGTGGTAGGCGTCGCCCGTCAGGCCGTAGCCCACGATTTCGGCGTAGATCTTCGCGCCGCGGCGCTTTGCGTGCTCGTACTCTTCCAGCACGACGCAGCCTGCGCCCTCGCCCATCACGAAGCCGTCGCGGCCCACGTCATACGGACGCGATGCCTTCTCCGGTGCGTCGTTGTACGCGGTCGAGAGAGCGCGTGCCTGGGCAAAACCGGCGATGCCCAGCGGGCAGATGGCCGATTCAGCACCGCCAGCGACCATGATGTCCGCGTCATCCCACTGGATGATGCGTGCAGCATCGCCAATGGCGTGCGCGCCGGTCGAGCAGGCGGTGACCACGGCGTGGTTCGGACCGCGCAGGCCGTACTTGATCGAGACCTGGCCCGAGACCAGGTTGATCAGGCGGCCATGCACGAAGTGCGGCGACACACGGCGCGGGCCGTTCTGGAACAGGTTAACCGATTCTTTCTCGATACCCGGCAGACCGCCGATGCCCGAGCCGATCAGCGTACCGGCGCGCAGGCTGGTCTCGTAATCGAGGTCGGTCAGCCCGGCATCTTCCAGCGCCTGACCAGCGGCATCGATGCCGAACACGATGAACGGATCGACCTGACGTTGAATCTTGTGGTCCACCCGCTTGCCGGCATCAAAAGTCATGCCGGTGCCATCGCCGCGCTTCACTTCGCAGGCGATGCGGCAGGCGTAGCCTGTGGGATCGAAGATAGTGATCGGGCCAGCACCCGACTTGGACGCCAGCAGGTTAGACCAGGTGGTGGCAACGCTACCGCCAAGCGGGGTTACCATGCCCAGTCCGGTCACGACGACACGACGCATGTCTCCGCCTCCTTCACTTGCAGGCCCGCCCGTACGACACGCGCGGCCGGACCGTTATTAAACGAGAACGGCCCCCCAGGCATGGAGGGCCGAGATTCTCACCTCTTCAGGGGCAAATGATTACCCACGAGGAAGCTTACTGCGCGTTCGCCTGGATGTAGTCGATCGCGTCGTTCACGGTCAGGATCTTCTCGGCGGCGTCGTCCGGAATTTCGACCCCGAATTCTTCTTCAAACGCCATGACCAGCTCGACCGTATCGAGGCTGTCCGCGCCCAGATCGTCGATGAAGCTTGCGGTCTCGGTGACCTTGGCAGCGTCTACGCCCAGGTGTTCGACAACGATCTTCTTCACGCGTTCAGCGATATCGCTCATCTCTCGTCCCTTATTCTTTAACGAGGTTGTTCCGGCGGACCGGATCTACAAAGAAATTGAAAAGCTCCAGTCCATTCGGGCTCGCACTAATCCGAGCGAAGGCTCGTGACAAGCCCAAAAAGACCGAGCTTCCCAACCGTACTAACAGTTCTAAACGCTTTTATACGCCAAAATGGTATTAGATCATGGCCATGCCGCCGTTGACATGCAAGGTCTGACCGGTGACGTAAGCGGCCTCGCGGGAGGCCAGATAGACCGCCGCAGCCGCGATATCAGTACCTTCGCCCAGCCGACCGGCGGGAATCTTCACGGTCAGGGCCGCCTTCTGATCGCCAGACAGCGCATCGGTCATCGGCGAGGCAATGAAGCCCGGCGCAATGCAGTTCACCGTAATCCCGCGCGAGGCCACTTCCTGCGCCAGCGCCTTGGACATGCCGATAAGGCCCGCCTTGGACGCGGCGTAGTTCACCTGGCCCGGATTGCCGGTCACGCCCACGATCGAGGTGATGTTGATGATGCGGCCGAAGCGGGCCTTCATCATCGGCTTCACAGCAGCGCGGCTGATGCGGAACGCGGCTTCCAGATTGACCTTCAGCACCTGCTCGAAGTCTTCGTCCTTCATGCGCAGGATGAGGGTGTCGCGGGTGATGCCCGCGTTGTTGATCACGATGTCGAGACCGCCCAGCGCCTCGATGGCGGCGGGAACCAGACCCTCAACCGCTTCGGCGTCAGACAGGTTGCACGGCAGGATCACCGGGTCGTTCGGCAGCTTGGCCGCAACCGCTTCCAGCGCCTCGCGACGGGTGCCCGACAGGGCGACCCGTGCGCCCTGTGCGGCAAGGCTCTCGGCAATCGCGCTGCCCAGACCGCCCGAAGCGCCCGTCACCAGAGCGCGCAGCCCCGTCAGATTAAACAAAGACATTGATTCTCTCCTAGAGCAGCTTTCGAGCAGGATGGCACATCCTGCGGTAGATAAGTGCGACAAACCAAATGCTTGAGAAGCAGGCGACGGCCTCAAAGGGTCTTCAGAAAGGCCTCGACATCGTCCGGCGTCTCGATCGCAACGGTCGCTGCATCGCGGTTGATGCGCTTGACCAGACCGGAGAGCACCTTGCCCGCGCCGCATTCAACGAAGGTGGTGACGCCCAGCTTGACCATCTCCTCAACGCTTTCGCGCCAGCGCACCGCACCCGTCACCTGCTCGACGAGCAGACGGCGAATCTCGTCCGGAGACGACACCGGCGCTGCGGTCACGTTGGCCACCACCGGCACGAACGGCGCAAGAATCGTCGCCTCGGCCAGCGCTTCGGCCATCTTGGCGGCGGCGGGCTGCATCAGCGGGCAGTGGAAGGGGGCAGAGACCGGCAGCAGCAGCGCGCGCTTTGCGCCCCGGCCCTTGGCGATCTCGATGGCGCGCTCAACCGCGCCCTTGTGGCCAGAGACAACCACCTGACCCGGCGCGTTGTCGTTGGCGGCGGTGCAGACTTCACCCTGAGCCGCCTCTGCGGCCACGGCCTGCGCTTCGGGCAGGTCAAGGCCCAGCAGGGCCGCCATTGCGCCCACGCCCACCGGCACGGCGGCCTGCATGGACTGGCCGCGCAGCTTCAGGAGCTTGGCTGTCTGGCTGAGTTCCAGCGCGCCGCTGGCGGCCAGCGCCGAATATTCGCCAAGGCTGTGACCGGCCACATAAGCGGCCTTGTCGGCCAGGCTCACGCCTGCGTCCTTCTCCAGCACGCGCACGACGGCCAGCGAGACGGCCATGATGGCCGGTTGTGCGTTCTCGGTCAGGGTCAGCTCGTCCAGCGGACCCTCGAACATCAGGCGGCTGAGGTTCTGCTGAAGCGCCTCGTCCACTTCGCCGAATACGTCACGGGCGGTCTGGCTGGCGTCATACAGGGCCTTGCCCATGCCAACGGCCTGACTGCCCTGTCCCGGAAATACGAATGCCCGTACCAAGGTAAACTCCCTGATCTATGAATATGGTCGCTGTATAGACTGTATCAGCGTGAATACCGGGCTTATACGAAGGACCGACAGGCGAGCAAGATTATTGGAGCAACTTTCGAGCAGTCCGGCCCTGCAATCGTGCAGTATTTGCGCTGCCGCTGTGACCAACAAGACGCAGCGCCCAAATACCTGACGCGCCGAGTCTGATCCCCGGCGCTGACGCGGAAACCGGAACACGGCTGCACTCGTTAAACTTGTCGCTTGGCCACACAACGGCCACGTTTGAACGAACTTTTTGCTTTGCCTGTGTAAGACGGATGATATGTTCCCCATCCGGCTCAGTCATGGGCTGGTGGCTTAACGAACCAACCGGGCCAAACTTTGGTAATAAAATTACGTGAGGCTGCAATGTTTCGAGTTCCGACCCTAGGATTGGCTCTGGCCCTGGCGACCGTCGCCCCGGCCACCATGATTGTCTCTGCCGCTCCTGCTGCCGCACAGGCCGTGAGCCAGGCAGTCGGCAAGCCGCTTCAGGATGCAATGGCCGCTGCCAAGAAGCGCCAGTCTGCCCAGGCGGTTGCCAAGATCGAGGAAGCCCGCAAGGCTGCCAAGAGCGATTTCGAACGCCGCAAGGTCACCGAGGCAGCCGCCTACGTGTACACCGCGACCGGCCAGTACGCGAAGGCTGCTGCCGAGCTGGAATCCATCGGCGGCACCCCGAACCAGATCGCGCCGCTGTACTACCAGGCTGGTCAGTACCAGAAGGCCGCACAGATCGCCTCCAAGTCGAACAGCGCCGACATGCAGCTGATCGTGGCTCAGTCCTATGTGAAGCTGAACCAGCACGCACAGGCCGCAAACGCCTACAAGAAGCTGATTGCCGCTGGCGGTGCCAAGAAGCAGTACCTGGAAGGTCTGGCCGGTGCGCAGTACCGCGCTGGCGACAAGGCAGGCTATCTGCAATCGGTTGAGAAGCTGATTCGCGTCGACCCGTCGCCGTCCAACTGGAAGGCCCTGCTGCACAACCTGCGCGGCGAGACCATGCCCGCTGGTGCCAAGCTCGGCCTCTACATGCTGATCGACGCCACCGGCAACCTCAGCTCGCAGGCTGAGTTCAACGAGTTCGTCCAGCTCTCCGCCACCAACGGCGCACCGGGTCTTGGCTTCCAGGCCATGAAGTCCGGCATTGAGAAGGGCAAGCTGCCGAGCGATCCGCGCACCCAGAACACCCTGCGCGGCGTCGAAACCCGCGCCAAGCAGGCTCAGGCGCAGGTTGCCAAGCTGGCCGCCTCCAAGGTTCCGGCAGACCTCATCACCGCCGGCAAGACCTACTATGGCCTGGGCCAGTACGACGTGGCTGCTGCAACCTTCTCGAAGGCTGGCAACACGCCCGAGGCCCTGCTGCTGAAGGGCATCGCGCAGGTTCGCGCCGGTCAGGGCGCTGCTGCCAAGTCCACCTTCGCCTCGGTGAAGGGTGCAGGCTTCCAGGATGTGGCCTCGCTGTGGTCGCTGTATTCCAGCACCAAGAAGGCTTCCTGATTTAGCCTTGCGTTTCTGCCGCTATTGCGGCATGAACCCGACCATCATGGCGGGGAGCCCGACCCGGCTCTCCGCCATGTTTTTTTCTGCAGCCAGCCGGAGGGGTGCCCGGATTGCCCGGCACCAGCGATCGGCGATAGAGGAGAGCCACACATGCCGTTTTACGAGCATGTCTTTCTGGCCCGTCAGGACCTTGCGACCGCTCAGGTCGATGGTATGGCCGACCAGTTCACCAAGATTGTTGAGGCCGGCGGTGGCAAGGTCACCAAGACCGAGTACTGGGGCCTCAAGACCATTGCCTACCGCATTCGCAAGAATCGCAAGGCCCACTACGTCATGTTCAACATCGAAGCCCCCGCTGCGGCAGTTGCCGAGCTGGAGCGCAACGTTGCTCTGAACGAAGACGTGCTGCGTTACATGACCATCCGCGTTGACGAGCTGGAAGCTGGCCCGTCGGCGATGATGCGCAAGCACGACCGTGAACGCGGCGAGCGTGGTGAACGCGGCGAGCGCGGCGAGCGTGGTGAACGCGGCGATCGTGGTGATCGCGGCGAGCGTGGTGATCGCGGCGACCGCGGTGATCGCGGTGAGCGTGGTGAGCGCGGCGAACGTGGTGATCGCGGCGAACGCCGTGGTCCCCGTCACTAAGGAGGCCCTGAGCAATGGCAAAACCGTTTTTCCGCCGTCGGAAGAGCTGCCCGTTC
>JAEZBH010000031.1 GCA_023427285.1 Pseudomonadota bacterium | reverse complement strand
GCCGTAGGCCGCGCACGAGCCGTAAAGGATGCTGCGGTCGTAACGGGCGCTGTGCGCCACGAAGAAGTCGGCCTTCTGGAAGATCGGCTCAAGTTCGGGCCACAGCTCGCCGAAGGTCGGCTGATCGGCCACGTCTTCCCAGAAGATGCCGTGGATATCGGAATAAATGATCCTCTGGCGCGGCGGGCGGATCAGATAGTGGGATTGTTCTGTGATCTTGCCATTCTGGATGAGCGCAAGGCCAACGGCGCAGGCGCTGTCCGTTCCGTTGTCGGCGGCTTCAAAATCAATAGCAAGGATACGAGAGGACATGTGTGGCTTTCTACGCCTGATGCACGAGGTGCAGCCTGGCGAATTGCCGCACAGTATATTGTGCGCCCTGGGGCGCTTGCGCAGCAGTCAGACTCCAATGGGTTGGCCCGGCCGGGCAGGGCACGGGCTTGAGACTGTCCGTAAACCATTTGGCCCTGTCTTTTCAAGGCCGCGGACGGGTTATTCGCCTGAACCGGGCATCGGTTGACCGATTAGGGGTCTCTTTTGCCCCGAACCAGCCTGGCTATGGCATCTGTTGGTTGCCCTCCAGCGTTCTAGGCAAGGTCCTGATTCCGTGCATCAAGGCCGTTTGTCAGGCTGGATCGTTCCGGATCCGGCTTGCGGCCGGGGTCGGGCGGATTGGAGCAAAAAGCCATGCCGCTGTCACGTGTTCGCATTGCCGGATCATTGTTTCTGGATAACGAGGGCCGCCAGGTCATGCTGCGCGGCGTCAATCTGGGCGGTGACAGCAAGGTGCCGTATCCCAATGGCGGCACCAACTTCCCCACCGACTTCTCCGATCACCGTTCGGCTTCGTTCATTGGCCGCCCGTTCCCGCTGGCGGAGGCGGACGAGCATCTGGGGCGGCTGCGGCATTGGGGCTTCAACTGCCTGCGGCTGCTGACGACGTGGGAGGCCATCGAACACGCCGGGCCGGGGCAGTATGACGAGGATTTCCTCGATTACTTCGCCCATGTCTGTGAGCGCGCCGGTGAGCACGGCTTTTACATCATCATCGACCTGCATCAGGACGTGTGGTCGCGCATGTCGGGCGGGGATGGCGCGCCAGGCTGGGTGTTCGATGCCCTCGGGCTGGATTTCACCAAATTCCCCGATGCTGATGCTGCGCTCGTCATGCAGGCCGCCTTCGATTATTCCGATCCTAATCCCCATCAGCCGGGGTATCCGCAAATGGCGTGGACGAGCAATTACTGGCTCCCGGCCAACGGAATTGTGTGGACGCTGTTCTGGCTGGGGCAACTGGCAACGCCTGAGTGGGAAATCGGCGGAACCAATGTGCAGCGCTTCCTTCAGGGGCACTATATTGCCGCAATGGCGGAAGTGGCGCGGCGGGTGGCGCATCTGCCCAACATTCTTGGCTTCAACACCCTGAACGAGCCGGGCATCGGCTGGGTTGGCACACGCCTGACCTACCGGCACCTGACGCCTTCGTTTGAGAAACTGGCCCCGCCCATGCCCGGCCTTGCGCTCTCGCCGCTGGATGGTCTGGTTGCCGCGCGCGGCATCCCCATCTGCGTGCCCCGCTTGGCGCATCATGCCGGGTTGGAGCGGGCGGTGCCGGTTGGTGAGCGGTGCCTTAATCCCAACGGCGTTTCCATCTGGAAGGCGGGGGTGGACTGCGCGTTCGAGAAGGCGGGAATTTATACCATGCGGGGCGACCAGCCCGTGCCGCTTCGGGAAGATGCCTTCCGTATGGTCAATGGGCAGATGGTCAATATTGCCGATGACTGCTTTGGCCCGTTCTTTCGGCAGGTGGCAAGCGCCGTGCGCGCCTGGAACAAGGAGTGGATGATTTTTGCGGAAATTGACCCGAACGGCTTTCGCGACGGGCGCACCTACCCAAGCCAGCTGCCTGAGGCAACGGCGGTGGCGGGCCATTGGTATGACATAACGGCGCTGGCCACCTCCTCCTTCGAGCCGGGGGATCATACCGATCTGCTGACGCGGGAGCGGGCGCGCAATCGTTGGGAGCTGGGGCGGATTTATGTGCGCCAGTTGCGGCTGTTGAAGGCGGCGGCTTCTGCATTGCCGCAGGGCGCGCCCGTGCTGGTGGGCGAGTTCGGCCTGCCGTTCAATCTGGATAACGGCGCGTCTTACTCCGCATGGGCGCGGGGCGAGCGGGGGCCGGAGGTCTGGCGCAAGCAGAGCGATGCGCTCGATCTGATGTACGATGCGATGGATGAGTTGCTGCTGTGCAGCACACTCTGGAATTACACCGTCAGCAATCGCAATGATCCGCGCATCGGGGATGGCTGGAATCAGGAAGACCTGTCGATTTTCTCGCGCGACCAGATCGACGACATGAACGATCCGAACGCGGGAGGCCGCGCCGTTGAGGGGTTTTGCCGGCCCTATGTCGGCAAGGTGCAGGGTCGCCTCATGATGATGCGCTTCAGCCGCAGCACGCGGATCTTCCGCTGCGTGCTGATGGGGGATCCGGGCGTGTCTGCCCCCACGGAAATCTATGTGCCGCAGGCGCAGTATCCAACCGGGTTCGTCATTGAAAACATGGGCTCGCCCTGTTCGGTGCGGGTGAACGCGCAGGAGCAGCGGGTTGACGTGCGGTCCCTGGCCCATGGCATGGCGCAACTGGTGATCCGCCCACTGGTTTGAGGGATGCAGGCAGGAGACGGGGCGCGGGAAACCGTTTGCGCCCCCTCGGCACTCGGGCTACCAGAGCGGATCTTCGGTTTTCTGTCGCTCTTTTATGGCCCCGTCTGCACTCCGGCACCCGATCAGGCATTACCGGCCAGGCCCGGATCAATTCTGGCTGGCCCGCGCGTGGATATCGGGCGTTGTGGCGCTCTTGCATCTGGGGGTTATGGGGCTGCTGCTGACCTACCGGATCATTCTGCCCGATGCGCCGGACGGGCCGGTTCTCCGGCTGGAGCGGGCGGTGTTCTTGCCTGAGGCTGCACAGGCGGCGTTAGAACAGGCGGCGTCAGGCCGTGCGCCCCCGATGCCGCTGCTGCCGGTTACCGTGCCGGTGGTTGCCCCGGACGTGCCGATGCCCCTGGAGGCGAGACGGCGGGCAATGCAGCCGCAAAAGCCCCGAGCGGTTGAGGCCGTGATTGCAGAGGAGGCGCTCACGCCCCTGATTGCCGCCAATTCGCTTGGAGGCCGGGGCTTCGATTTCATGGCCCCGCCCACCTATGACGCGGCCTTCCTTCAGAACAGGTTGCCGGTTTATCCCGCCGCATCTCTTGGCGCAAAAGAGGAGGGCTCGGTCGTGCTGCGCGTGCTGGTGACGCCGCAAGGCCGGGGGCATTCTGCGCAAATCTTCAAAAGCAGCGGTCATGCCCGCCTCGATGAGGCGGCGGTGCAGACGGTTCTGCGGTGGCGTTTCATTCCGGCAGAGCGCGGCCGCCGCCCGGTGATGTCATGGACGCTCGTTCCCATCCGCTTTCAGGCGGACGGGCGCGTCATGCTCTACGATTATTACCCGTAGGTGCCGGTTTTCGGCGCAACGGACGGGGACTGGCCGTTTGCGATTTGCAGGAGCCAGTGTTCGTAGGCGTTGATGGCCGAGGCGACATGGTAAGGCCGAACGGCGCGTTGCAGGATGGCCCGGTCTGGCCGGCAGTTCAGGGCGTCCAGCATGGCATTGGCCAGTGCAGGCACGTCATCGGTTGGAACGAGACCGCCAAGGTTGCCGTCGCGGATCACTTCCGCCACACCGCCGGGGCAGTCTGCTGCCACAACCGGGCAACCGGCGGCCAGCGCCTCGATCAGAACGGCGGGCATACCTTCCCAGCGCGAGGGCAGAACGAACAGGTCCGCCCGGCTCAGAACGGCATAGGGGTGGGCGGTGATCCCCGGCAGGGAGACGTGCGCTTGCAGGCCGAGCTGCTCGATGCGGTTCTCAAGTTCTGCGCGCAAGGGACCATCGCCGAACAGCACAAGGCGGCTTGGGCGCTGGCTGTGAACGCGGGCGAAGGCCTCCATCAGCAGGTCGAACCCCTTCTGATGCACGAAGCGCCCGATGCCGACGATGACGGGCAGGCCGGGGTCTTTTGCCTCAAGCCACGGGTGGCCGGGGTCGGCCTCCATGCGGGCCGTCAGATCATCCGGCAGAATGGGGCTGGGCAGCACGGAAATCCGCCCTGCCGGAATGCCAAGGCCGCTGGTCAGGCTTTGCGCGACGGAGCGGGAGACGGCGATGATATGGTCGGCCCGCCGCCAGAACGGCTGAAGGTGCAGACGGCGCAGCAGATTGCCCTGCGCGGATGATGAATGGGTGATGTGATTGCTCGCCCGCAGCACAAGGGTGGTTGCCTGCGGCTTGCGCATCAGGGTGCGGGCGAAAGCGGCGATGGGGGCGACGTGGTTCGCCATGCCGATCAGCACGTCGGGCGTCTCGGAATTCAGATAGCGCACCAGTGCAGGAATTGCGGTCATGAGGTCGGTCACCCGCCGCAATCCGCTGCCGACGGTTTCCGATGTCCGCGGAACGAGGGGGATGAAGCGGATGCGAGGGTCGAGCTGGCGCTCGTTCGGGGCACCCTGCGCCGCAACGATCATATCAACCTTATGACCCTTCGCAGCCAGTCCGTTGGCGATGGCAAGCGTTCTATTCTGCGCGCCGCCAACCGTCAGGGCATGAATAAAAATCGCAATGTGCATAAATAATTCGCAACACCGTTACGGACATTTAAAGCTGACACAAAGCTACGGTGGGCGTGGAAATCTTACTGCCCAACAGCCAACGCACGAACATGATCCCGGTTTTCTTTCGGGCTGCGAACGTTCAGGTGAGCTGCACTAGTCGATATATTCTCAATGCTTGGCAGGAATAAGGCAGTAGGCGACGTGATAGGTGCTCTGACCGCCCTGCTCTTCGAACCGGCGTATGACGCGGGCCATGGCTCCCGCCGGTAAGGGCGTTCGGCCTGCGGCGGGCACCTGCGCGCCGATGCCTTTCAGGTGCATCAGAAAATCACGCGCGCTGCTGTAGGTCTGGGGCATGTGCTCATCGCTGAGGCAGGCGTTCGGCCACTGCGCCTGAAGGCTGGCGGGCGAGGGGTAGTCAGGTGTTGCCGCCTTGAAGCCCAGCGCGGCGTGGCTGGCGCGCCATTCGTGAAAGCTGTCGATCGCCATGGTGCTGAAGGCAAGCGTGCCGCCGGGGGCGAGCAGGCGGCGCAGCGCCTCAACGCTTCCGGGCAGATGCTCGAACCACTGGAACGACAGGCTGGAGACGATGAGGTCGAACCGGGCGTTGGGAGAAATTGCGGGCTGTTCGCCATCCATAACCACGAAACGGGTGTGGGCCATGTGGCCGAACCGCTCTCGCGCTCTGGCAAGCATGTCGGGCGAGAGGTCAGAGAACACCCACTCGCCATAGGCGAGGCGGGGGTGCAGGGCAGCAAACAGAAAACCGGTGCCGCAGCCCAGCTCCAGCACGCGCGGCGCTGGCGGCAGCGACAAGGCGGCGATCTTCTCGGCCAGATGCTCCGCCACCTGACGCTGGACCGAGGCATGACAGTCATAGGTGGCGGCGGCAGAGCCGAACGCTTCGCGCACCTGTCCTTTGCGTGTCACGACCCGATTATCCTTTTCTTGCCACTGGCTTTGCAACCGGAGGGCGGCCTTGGGGCCACCGGGCACTCCCATTCCTTGCGGCTCCCTTACGGGCAAAAGCATAGGGGCGGCAAGAATGGATGCAGAAGTGCCGTCCAGACTGGCAGGATCAGTAGACGTCTCGGCGATAAAGTCCGTCTTCGGTCAACTGGGCAAGCCGGGCTGCGCCCAGAATTTCTG
>JAEZBH010000185.1 GCA_023427285.1 Pseudomonadota bacterium | reverse complement strand
GCTTGGGAACGAACGTGAGCGTGGCTTCCTGAATCTGCGTCAGGGCCTGAAGCAGGCCGATGCCGAAGCCCACCACCAGCGCGACAAGCATCAAGGGCCCCGCCACCAACAGCAGGGTGAACAGGCTATCGCGGGTAATGTCGAGAACGTCAGCGCCGGTCATACGCGCACCATCCCCCAACATGGTGAATACATGGTTAAAGCCTGTTCAACACAAGGCGGCTGACCCGAGAATCATTGCAGTCGGCGCATCGCCGGGCCTCGGCAGGGCCCATCGCCAAGCCCCGCTGCTCCCTCAGAAACCCTACCTGTTCTGGTGATTTTTCATTCGCCGGATAAGCCGCCGGGGTTCGTCTCCATTCAATTCAATGAACTTACTTGCAATAAACAACTTTTTTGGTTTTGTAGAATTTTGTTAGCGGTCTTAGAAAATTTCGGTCGAAAGGAACAGGCGCATGCGGATCGTATCCGCACCCGGCTTGGCGTTGGATGAAGCCCCTCATCCTGATCGGGAAATTCTTTGTCTGGAGCTGGATCCTGCAACCCACCTCCTTTTGTGGTCCTGCCGTGAGCTGATCATGGCACGCCTTGAAGACCGCGCCTTCCGACAGGTTCTCAGCGGCCTCAAGGGCGCGCCGGATCGCTCCTCCACCATCCTGTTGCGCCTTCTCATCAGCGAACTGATTACGACAACGAAGCGAGACCTGCACTTTGGCTTGCCGCACTGCCAGAGCGTACAGCCGGATGAATTGATCATGCTTGCCGCCATAGACCGGGCGCAGGTGGGCGATGAGACCCGGTGCGGCCTGCTCTTGCAGTGCCTGAACGGCAGCACTGATATCAACTCGATGGTCGAGACCGTGATCCATTTGGGACGGACCCTGAAGAGCTGCGGCATCATCATCCGCGTGATGCGTCTCGTCCCCACCACGCTCATTCCGAGCATCCACTGACACGCAGCCGGCTCGAGCCGGTGCTCCTCTCCCCTCAAACGAAAAGGAGTGCCGAAGGCCCCGCCCTCGACACTCCCTGCAACTTGAGAAAACCACCTGCGCCAATAAGCGCAGCCAGCTGTCAAATCGGCATGCGCAGGATTTCCTGATAGGCGGAGACCACGCGATCGCGCACCGCCACCAGCGTCTCAACCGCCATTTCGGCATTGTTCACGGCCGTCACCACGTCGATCAGGTCTGCCTTGCCCTGAATGGACTGGGCGGTCACCGCCTCCGAACTCCGGCTGGCCTGAACCGCCGTGTCGAAGATGCCGCCGAGCATATCTCCGAACGAGCCCGCCGGAGCCGCGACTGACGGCTCAGGCGCAAGCGCATCGCCCACCCCACCGGTCGAGCGGCCCAGAGCCTGAGTGTAGGCGTTGCTTGCATCAAAGGCGCGGATGGACATGGTTTAGCCCCTTCCTGAAATTCGTTAGTCCTAGAGCTGTTTGCGACCAGATCGGCAAGCAGGTTGCCCGCTTCTCAAATCCTTTGTTGGTCGCGCTTTCTGAAACGCAAAGCGTGCGCTTTGCTCGAAAGTCGCTCTAGCGCAACAGATCAATCGTGCGCATGGTCAGCGACTTCGCCGCTTCCACCGCATTCAGATTAGCCTCATAGGACCGCTGCGCTTCCTTCATGTCGCTGGACTCAACGATGCTGTTGACGTTCGGCTTCAGCACATAGCCCTGCTCATCGGCACCCGGATGGCTCGGCATGTAAACCTTCTGGAAGTCGCTCTGGTCCACCGTCACCTTGGAGACCTTGACGCTGCTTGCCCCCGTCTCGCGATCAAGGACGTCCTTGAACATCACGACCTTGCGCCGGTACGGCTCATCACCCGGCGAAGCGGCCATCGTGCCCTGGTTCGCAAGGTTTTCGGCCACCACGCGCATGCGAAGCGACTGCGCCTTGAGACCAGACGCCGAAATGGCAATCGAGCGCTGCAAATCCATGGACTGCTATCTCCCTGTGCTGACGGCTTAACCGCCACCGCCCTTGCCAAGAGCGGTTTTGAGCAAGCCGGCCTGCTTGCGGTAGAGGTTCGTCATGGCCGTATACTGCATCTGCACGTCGGCAAGCGAGAGCAATTGCTCTTCCAGCACCACCGAGTTGCCGTTCGGCTTCACCTCGAACGAGCTGCGCTCGACGCGGGTGTTTGCACGCGCCGCCATCGGGCTGCCGAGCGACTTCATTTCCTGCGGGATCGCAATGCCCGGCTTGGCCACCTTTGGCCCGCCAGAGGGATTTGCAACCTTTGACAGCACGTCGGAGAAGTCCCGCTCCACCAGCACGCGGGCCTGATACCCCGGCGTATCCGCATTGGCCACGTTCTGGGCAATGACTTCCTGCTTGGCCTGAAGCTCGCGCATCCGGCCCGTCACAGCCTGAAATATGGCGATGGACGACGTATCCACAGGTCAGCCCCTTAACGGCATGAAACGACAGCAAACCATGATCCGATAAGCTTAACGATCGGTAAATGCAATGACCTCGGCATCTCTCGCCTTGTCGCATCTCCTGATCAAGCGATGCCCGATCCGCCGAATAACAACCAATTAAATCATTGGTTTTAAACGTTTTAATATCGAAACAAGCGCAACTTGTCTTTAAAATGAAAATCACCGGAGCGGACGGGCCGCTCCGGTGATTGGCGGGATTGCTCCCACTGCTTCCAGAAGGAAAAGCATTATGGACCTGATGCTCCTTCTGGCCCTGATCCTAAGCCGAATAGAGATCTCGATCAATATCAGGCTCAGGAAGTAAGGACCAGACCCGGAGGGTCGAATGGCTCTCCGGGAATGGTCAGGGGAAACCATGCCGAAACAGGCCCCAAAACAGGTATCTCAAAACAGAAACGCCACAACAGAGATACCTGGCGTTTGCCTGCAAGGCATATCGGCATCACGGTCCAACCTGGAAGGCGAGGCGCGCAAATCGGGCCCTGTGCCCTCGCCTTCCGGTTTTCCTGAACCATTACGCGTTCAACGCCAGACCTTAGTTCTTTATTAAGCATGTTTGCCGTTAATACGGCCATGCAGAAGCCAGATGAGCCGACCTATGACCTCTCCCGCACTGCGGTCGCCGTAAAGGGCGAGGCAGACGGACAGGCCATCCTGACCGCCAAGGGGCGCGGCGCTGTCGCGGAACAGATCCTCGACCTTGCCTTCGCCAACGGCGTGCGCGTGCGTCAGGATACGGCGCTGGCAGGCATGCTCGAAGCCTTCGATATCGACAGCCCGATTCCTGCCCCGGCACTGGACGCAGTTGCGGTCGTATTGGCGCGCGTCTATGCCGAGCGCGGGCAGGTCTGGCCCGAGGCTTCCTCCTCCTCTTCCGTATCCAGCCAAGGCGACTGACACCGCATGGACGCGCTCGACTATCTCCGCACGCTCGCCGCACTGGCGCTGGTGCTGGCCATGCTGCTGGGGGCGGCCTACGCCCTGCGCCGCTGGGGCCACAAGATACCCGGTCTGGCCATTGGCGCAGCCCCGGCTGAAAGCCGCCTGCGGGTGGTCTCCTCCCAGATGGTCGATGCCCGCCACAAACTGGTGCTGGTGCGCCGCGATGATGTGGAGCATCTGCTGATCATCGGACCGCAGGGCACGACGCTGGTCGAGTCCGGCATTTCCAACTCTCCCCCTTCAGGGAAGGCCCAATGATGCCTCGCCGTTACCTGTGGCTTGCGGCACTGCCGCTCTTCTTCCTTGCCGAACCCGCGCTTGCGCAAAGCATGTCGGTCAATCTGGGCGAAGGGTCGCTGACCGGGCGGATGGTGCAGCTCATCATCCTGCTGACCGTTCTCAGCATCGCCCCCGGCATTTTGATGACGGTCACGTCATTCACCCGCATCGTCGTGTCGCTGTCGCT
>JAEZBH010000159.1 GCA_023427285.1 Pseudomonadota bacterium | reverse complement strand
CCCCCATTCGTTTATCGGGACGCACCCGGCCTAGCCTTCATGCTTGAACCGGCAAACCGCCCTACTGATCCACCTTCTCCCGGTCCCGCCGCCACGTCACCACCCGGTACAGATAGGCAAACACCGCAATGCCGACGATGACGTTCGCCACCGGATTCAGGTATTTGGCCACGTCATGATAGTTGTCGCCCAAGGAGTAACCGGCAACGGCCAGCGCTGTCGTCCAGAGCGTGGTGCCGATGGCTGAGCACAGCAGGAACGGCACGGTCCGCATTTCGAACAGTCCGGCGGGGATTGAAATCAGCGTGCGGACCGTGGGCAGCAGCCGCCCGAGCGACACCGCCCAGACGTTATAGCGATCGAACCAGTCATCCGCCTTGTCGATGTCCTTCGGAGTCACGGTCAGCCAGCGGCCATGACGGCTTGCCCAGCGTTTCAGCCGATCCTCGCCTGCAATCCGGCCCACGACATACCAGAAGGTCGCGCCCAGCAGCGATCCTGCCGAGCCTGCCAGAATGGCCCCCCAAAGGCTGAGCTGACCCTGTGCCACCTGATATCCGGCCGAGGGCATGATGAGTTCGGACGGGATCGGCGGGAACAGATTTTCCAGAAGCATCAGCAAGGCGATGCCCAGATAGCCACCGCTCTCGATCAGCTCGATGATCCAGTCGAACATGCAGCCCTTCCCCGGAGTTTATAGACACACAGGTCGATCCAGCCGGACGCGGCCCATTAAAACGAATGGCCCATTAAAACGAATGGCCCATTAAAACGAATGGGAGGTGCAGGAGGGTTAAGACCCTCCTGCAAACTGGAAACAGGCCCGCGCTCCCTTAAGTCGGGATGAGGCCCGACTCTTCCAGCACCTTTCCTGCGATATAGAGCGAACCGCAGATCAAGACCACGGGCGGGTGTTCGGGGTCTGCCTCCCGTGCAATCGCCTTCAGTGCCTCTGCCACGGAGTTGGCAGGCGCGGCGGGCAGGCCCATGGCGTCCGTCAGGGTTGCCAGCGCGGGCGGGGCGTAGTGTTCGTGGCCCTCGATCGGGATCGCGTGCAGCTTGGTCGCGCGGTTGACGAACGGGCGCAGAAAACCTGTAGCGTCCTTGGTGGTGAGCATACCGACCACCAGATGGAACGGCCGCTCGGCAAGGTTGTGACTGCGGAAACGATCCGCCAGCATACGTCCGGCCAGCGGGTTGTGACCGCCGTCCAGCCAAAGCTCTGCCCCCGTGGGCAGGGAATCGAACAGCGGGCCGCTGTTGATGCGCTGCAGGCGGGCGGGCCATTCCGCCCAGCCGATCCCGGCGCGGAAGGCGGCATCGGGCACCGGCACGGCCTTCTGGTGGCGCAGCATGGCAATGGCGAGCCCGGCATTGTCGATCTGGTGCGCGCCGATGAGGCGCGGCGGGGTCAGCTCCAGCTTGCCGAAGCTGTCCTTGTAGTGGAACACCTCGTTGTAGAGCGTTGCGTCCCAGTCCTGCCCGGCGATCATCAGCTTCGCGCCGGCAACGCCCGCAACCTCGCCAATGCGCGCGGTTACGGTGCGCGGATAGCGGCACAGCACCAGCGGCACGCCCGGTTTGGCGATGCCAGCCTTCTCCGCCGCAATTTCAAGGATGGTCGAGCCGAGGAAACTGGTGTGGTCCAGCCCAAGCTGGGCAATACCGCAGGCGGCGGGCTTGGCGACCACGTTGGTGGCATCCAGCCGTCCGCCCATGCCCACTTCCAGAATGCAGGCGTCAGCGGGGGTGCGCGAGAAGGCAACAAAGGCCGCCGCCGTGATGATCTCGAACACGGTGATCGGCGCGCCAGCATTCACCTGAATGACATCGCGCAGGGTCGAGACCAGCGTTTCGTCATCGATCAGCTTGCCTGCCAGCCGGATGCGCTCATTGTAGCGCACCAGATGGGGCGAGGTGAACACATGCACCCGCTTGCCTGCTGCTTCCAGACAGGCGCGCAGGAAAGCAACCGTCGAGCCCTTGCCGTTGGTGCCCGCCACATGGAAGACGGGCGGCAGGCGGTCCTGCGGATTGCCGAGCTTGCCCAGCAACGCCCGCAGCCGATCCAGCGACAGATCGATTTCCTGCGGATGCAGGATCCTCGCTTCCGCGAGCAGGGTCTCGACGACCGCGTTCGACACAGCCGTTACGAGGCCGCCAGAGCCGGCTGGCGGCTGGCAGGCTTGGGCATCATCAGGAAGCCGATGAGGCGCGCCAGCGTCGAGGCCATGTCACGGCGATGCACCACCGCATCCACCATGCCGTGATCGAACAGGTACTCGGAGCGCTGGAAGCCTTCCGGCAGCTTCTCGCGGATGGTCTGCTCGATCACGCGCTGACCGGCAAAGCCGATGAGTGCGCCCGGCTCGGCCAGCTGAATGTCGCCCAGCATGGCGTAGGAGGCAGTCACGCCGCCGGTGGTCGGATCGGTCAGCACCACGATGTAGGGCAGGCCCGCTTCCTTCAGCTCCTGAATGCCAACGGTCGTGCGCGGCATCTGCATGAGCGAGAGAATGCCTTCCTGCATACGCGCACCGCCAGCGGCGGTGAAGGCCACCATCGGGCAGCGGCGCTGGATGGCGGCGCGGGCTGCGGTCAGGAACGCTTCGCCCACGGCCAGGCCCATCGAGCCGCCCATGAACGAGAAGTCCTGCACGAACACCACGGTTTCAATGCCGCCGATCTTGCCGACGGCAACGGCCACGGCTTCATCCTGACCGGTCGATGCGCGGGCGGCCTTCAGCCGGTCCACATACTTCTTCTGGTCCTTGAAGTTCAGCGGATCTTCCGGAACCGAGGGCAGGGGCAGGCGCTCGCAAGCGCCGCCGTCGAAAACCTGGCCCAAACGTTCGCTCGCGTTCACGCGCTCGTGATGGCCGCAGCTCTGGCAAACCGACAGATCAGCAAGGAAGTCCTTGCGGAAGATCATCTTCCCGCAGCCCCGGCACTTGTGCCAGAGGTTGTCCGGGGTGTCGCGCGGCTGAAGGAATTTGTTCAGCTTCGGGCGCAGCCGTGTGATCCAGCTCATGCCACTTTCTCCTCGACCCGCGCCGTCCGAACCGCCTCAGCGAGAGACCGGACCAGCGTGGCCGCCTGTTCTGCAATGTTGGTGTCGCCCCGTTCCGCCGCCGCGCCAATAAGCGAGACGATGGCAGAGCCTACGACAACGCCATCGGCCTCACGGGCCATGGCTGCCGCCTGTTCAGGCGTCCGAATGCCAAAACCCACGGCAACCGGCAAGCCGCTGGCGGTGCGAATGCGTTCAGCCGCAGCCCCCACGGCCTTCACGTCTCCGGCGGCGCCGCCGGTAATTCCCGCAACAGACACGTAATAGATGAAGCCAGACGCGCCGTTCACCACGGCGGGCAGGCGAGCATCATCGGTCGTCGGCGTGGCGAGGCGGATCATGTGCAGACCCGCGGCGCGCGCCGGCACGCCCAGTTCCTCGTCTTCCTCGGGCGGCACGTCGACAACGATAAGACCATCGACACCGGCTTGCCGGGCGTCCTTCACGAACCGCTCAACGCCATAGGCGTAGATGGGGTTGAAGTAGCCCATCAGCACGAT
>JAEZBH010000112.1 GCA_023427285.1 Pseudomonadota bacterium | reverse complement strand
TTATTGTACTGCTTCAGCGCAGCCAGCAGGGTGACGATGATGCGTGCGCCGGATGCGCCGATCGGGTGGCCGAGAGCGCAAGCGCCGCCGTGGACGTTCACCTTGGCGTGGTCCAGGCCCAGATCGTGAATGGCGGCCATGGTGACGACGGCGAAGGCTTCGTTGATCTCGAACAGGTCAACGTCGTCCTTGGTCCAGCCTGCGCGCTTCATCACCTTGTCCAGTGCGCCGACCGGTGCGGTGGTGAACCATTCCGGTGCCTGCGCGTGGGAGGCGTGGGCCACGATCTTGGCGAGCGGGGTCAGGCCGCGCGCCTTGGCGGTCGACTCGCGCATCAGCACCAGTGCAGCAGCGCCGTCCGAGATCGAGGAAGAGCTTGCAGCGGTCACGGTGCCGTCCTTGGCAAAAGCGGCCTTCAGCTGCGGGATCTTGTCGAGCTTGGCCTTCAGCGGCTGCTCATCCTTGGTGATCTCCACTTCGCCTGCACGGGTTTTCACCTTCACCGGCACGATTTCCGCCTCGAACAGGCCCTCGTTGACGGCCTTCTGGGCGCGCTTCACGCTTTCGATGGCGTAGGCGTCCTGCGCTTCGCGGGTGAACTGGTACTTCTGGGCGGTGGCTTCGGCGAACACGCCCATGGCGCGGCCCGGCTGGTAGGCATCTTCCAGACCGTCCAGCATCATGTGGTCGAACACCTGAGCGTGGCCGATGCGCATGCCGCCACGAGCCTTCGGCAGCAGGTACGGCGCGTTGGTCATGCTCTCCATGCCGCCCGCCACGATGATGTCAGCCGAACCGGCAGCCAGCGCGTCATGCGCGGTCATCACCGCCTGCATGCCCGAGCCGCACATCTTGTTCAGCGTGGAGCAGGAAACCGAGTCCGGCAGACCGGCGTAGCGCGCAGCCTGACGGGCCGGAGCCTGACCCTGACCGGCCTGCAGCACGCAGCCCATCAGACCCAGGTCGATGTCTTCGCCGGCAACGCCGGCTTCAGCCACGGCCGCCTGAATGGCGGCAGCGCCGAGATCGGCCGAGCGCAGGCCGGACAGCTCGCCCTGGAAGCCGCCCATCGGCGTGCGCTTGGCACCAACAATGACAATCGGATCCGCACTCATTGAATATGCTCCCTCGTTCTTCTCTCCGCCTCGGCCGTCAGCCTCGGAATCGCATCGATCAAAGCACCCGTATAAGGGTGGCTCGGGTTAGTCATAAGCGACGCGGTATCGCCCGCGTCAACTATTTTGCTGCACTGCACCACAATTGTTCGCGGGCACAGGCGCGCCACGGCCTGAAAATCGTGTGTCACGAACAGTAGCGCGATGCCTGTTTCCGCCTGAAGGTCTTGCAGGAGCGCCAGAATCTCCGCCTTTGTTTCTGCGTCAAGCGCGCTGACCGCTTCATCGCAGGCAAGAAGCCGGGGGGTGGCGATCAGCGCGCGGGCGATGTTGACGCGCTGGTTTTGGCCGCCTGAAAGCTCGTGGGGATAGCGGTCGAGAAAGTCGGCGGGCAGGCCCACCCGGTCGAGCCAGACGGCAGACAAGGCCCGCCGTCCCCGCGCATCCAGATTCGGGCGGTGGATCTCCAGCGGCTCGGAGATGGACTGGCCGATGGTGCGGCGGGGGTTGAGCGCCGCGAACGGGTCCTGATGAATGATCTGCATCTGCTCGCGCAGGCGGCGCGGGTAGGGGTGGCGCAGCGGCTTGTCCTGCCAGCGGATTTCACCCGCGGCGGGCCTCACCAGCCCGAGGAGGGCGCGGATGAGGGTGGACTTGCCCGAGCCGCTCTCGCCGACGATGCCGATGGCCTCGCCGGGGTAAACATCAAGGTTCACGTCCGTCAGCGCCCGGGTGCTCTGCGTGCCGAACAGGCCGTGCGGACGGGTATAATCAACGCACAGCCCCCGTGCCGTCAGCAGCGGAGGGCCAGATGGCGTTTCCTGAACCAGCGGCTCGGCGGGCAGGATTGAGGCGTCTGCCAGCACGCGGGTGTAGCTGCCTTCCGGCGAAGTAATCAGGCGGCGGGCGGGGCCTTCCTCCACCACTTCCCCATGGCGCAGCACGGCGATGCGATCGGCAACGCGGGCGGCAACCGCCAGATCGTGGGTGATGAACACCAGCGCCATGGCGTGTTCGCGCCGCAATTCCGCAAGCAGGTCGAGAATGTCCGCCTGCACTGTCACATCAAGCGCGGTCGTCGGCTCATCGGCAATCAGCAGTTTCGGCCTTGCCGCCAGCGCCGAGGCGATCATGACCCGCTGCCGCTGCCCGCCTGAGAGCTGGTGCGGATAGCGCCGGGCGATCTCTTCGGGCTCCGGCAGGCGCATCCGCGCCAGCAGCTCCAGCGCACGCGCCTTGGCTTCCCGGCGCGAGACCTTTTCGTGAATCCGCACCGCCTCGGCCACCTGCGCGCCGATGCGCAGGTGTGGGGTCAGCGAACTCAGCGGGTCCTGAAACACGAAGGCGACATCGCGCCCGAGGATTTGGCGGAACTCTTGGGCAGGCGCGCCGATCAACTCCTGCCCGTTGAAGCGCACGGACCCCTCGGCCCGCCCGTTGCGGGCGAGCAGCCCGAAGGCGGCGAGCATGGTCTGGCTCTTGCCCGAGCCGCTTTCGCCCACCACCGC
>JAEZBH010000101.1 GCA_023427285.1 Pseudomonadota bacterium | reverse complement strand
CCATCTTCCCCATCGCTCCGCAAGAGCTGGTGCGCATCTCGGGCGGAGAGGTTGTAACGGTTGTGTAAGGGTTATCAACAAAAAAGGAGCGGCTCGCCGCTCCTTTTTTGTTGATAACGATGTTTACTGAATTCCGATCAGCTCAACTTCGAAGATGAGCGTCGCGCCGGGTGGGATCAGGCTGCCAGCGCCCATGTCGCCGTAGCCCAGTTCCGCAGGGATGACGAGCTGGCGCTTGCCGCCCACTTTCATGGTCGAAACGCCCTCGTCCCAACCGGGGATCACGCGGCCCTGGCCGAGCGGGAAGCTGAACTCCTCACCGCGGTCAACAGAGCTGTCGAACTGGGTGCCGTCTTCCAGCCAGCCAGTGTAGTGGACGATCACCGTCTGCCCTTCTTTTGGCGTTTCTCCGGTGCCCTCGACCAGATCGTAGTATTTCAGGCCAGATGGGGTGGTGGAAAAGTCTTTCTCATCCACCTCCGTCGCAACGCGCGGCTGGGTGGCGCTCATCAGCTCCACTTCCATCACCAGGGTCGAGTTCGGCGGGATGATGCTGCCTTCTTGCGCGCCCATGCCCAGGTCGGGCGGAATGACAAGATAGCGTTTGCCGCCAACCTTCATGCCCATAGTGCCTTCGTCCCAGCCGGGGAAAACCGTGTCCATGCGGCCAACGACGAAAAATACCTCAGAGCTGTACTTAGATGCGTCAATGTAGTTGTAAGACCCATCCTCGGTTTTGACCCACAGAGTGTAGTTGGTGGAAACCGAGCTGTTCTTCACAGCCTCTTCTCCATCACCTTCGACCAGGTCGAAATACTGGAGGCCGCTGTCGTTCTTAGTCAGCTTTTCAGCGTCCACTTTGGTGGGAGCCGGGGCTGGCTCGCTGTTGAGCAGTTCCACCTCAATGACAACCTGGGTATTGGGCGGTACTGCCTGGTTACCGGCTTCACCAAACGCCAGCGCGGGTGGCAGAACGAACTTGGCCTTCGAGCCGACATTCATCAGCCCGATGCCTTCTTCCCAACCTTCCAGCAGGCGGTCGGCGCCCCACACAGTGGTGGCAGGTTTGCCTTCGGTGTAGGTGTTGTACAGCTCGGTGCCGTCTGGCAGCGAGGCAATGTAGTTCATGGTGATGATCTCACCCTCTTTTGGCTTTGCGCCTTCACCGGTGGTCTCTTCCAGGTACTGGAGGCCGCTCTCAGTGGTCTCCGCGCCTTCCAGGTTGATGACAATCGGCGTGGGGGTGGGAGCGGGTGCGGCTTCCGTTGGGCCAAGGTCAAAGGAATTGAGGGCCCCAGTGGTCGGCGATGGCTCGACGGGCGGCGTAGGCGTATTCACCTGGCAGGCAGCCAGGGCAAGCACTGCCACCATCGAAAAAATGGCAAGCGTCAGCCATCGCGGTTTTTGGTTGCGAACTATCATGAAATTCTCCTCGGAAATGGTACGGCTTATCCCCCAAAATGGGAATGCCATAGTGTACCTGAACATTGTTCAGATGTCATTAAGAAGATTCACATTTTTGATAAAGCATCATTTTTTGAGTGTTTATGATGCAGGCCATGGCCTGCATCATAAACACTCAGAACAAAACGCCCGCCCCGTTGTAGGGGCGGGCGAATGCTTTATTGCGATCCGCTAACGGCGGTTTAGGTGCCTTCTTCCCAGGAGTTGAGATAGGAAAGCTGTTCGGGGGTCAGCACGTCGAGCTTCACGTTCATCGCTTCCAGTTTCAGGCGGGCGATATCGCGGTCGATATCACCGGGCACCGAGTGGACGTTCTTCGCCAGGGTGGCGGCATTGCGGAGCATGTATTCCGCACTGAGCGCCTGGTTGGCAAACGACATATCCATCACGCTGGCCGGGTGGCCTTCAGCGGAGGCCAGGTTGATCAGGCGGCCTTCGCCCAGGAGGAAGATGCGGCGTCCGTCTTTCATCACGTACTCATCCACGAATGGGCGCACCAGGCGCTTGCTGGAGGAGAGTTCTTCCAGCGCGGGGATGTTGATTTCGACGTTGAAGTGGCCGGAGTTGGCAACGATCGCGCCGTCTTTCATCACCTCGAAGTGATGGCGGTCGAGCACGTTCAGGTCGCCGGTGACGGTGCAGAAGATGTCGCCCAGGCAGGCGGCTTCGGCCATCGGCATCACGCGGAAGCCATCCATCACGGCCTCCAGCGCGGGCAGCGGGTCGATCTCGGTGACGATGACGTTGGCGCCCATGCCGCGCGCGCGCGAGGCCAGGCCGCGGCCGCACCAGCCGTAACCGGCGACCACGAAGGTCTTGCCAGCCAGCAGCACGTTGGTGGCGCGGATGATGCCGTCGATAGTCGACTGGCCCGTGCCGTAGCGGTTATCGAACAGGTGCTTGGTCATCGCATCGTTGACGGCGATGATGGGGAACTTGAGCGCGCCATCAGCGGCCATCGCGCGCAGGCGGATGACTCCGGTAGTGGTCTCTTCCGTCCCGCCAATCACGCCGGGGAGCAGGTCCTGGCGTTCCTTATGCAGAACGCTGACCAGGTCAGCGCCGTCATCCATGGTCATCTGCGGCTGGTGATCGAGTGCGGCGCGCAGGTGCTTGTAGTAGGTGACGTTGTCTTCGCCCTTGATCGCAAAGGTGGGGATTTCGAACACGTTGACCAGCGCCGCGGCCACGTCATCCTGGGTGGAGAGCGGGTTCGAGGCGGTCAGTACCACATCGGCGCCACCAGCTTGCAGGGTGCGCATGAGGTTGGCTGTTTCGGTGGTTACGTGCAGGCAGGCGGAAATCCGCACACCGGCCAGCGGGCGCTCTTTCGCAAAGCGCTCGCGGATCAACCGCAGGACGGGCATTTCACGTTCCGCCCATTCGATTCGCAGCCGGCCGCCTTCGGCAAGCGACGAATCTTTTACATCATATTTCGCCATAGATCTTCCTCCAAATCGGTTCTATTTTGATGGCCGGATTATACCGCCAGCAAACGATTTCGAATCAATTTCTGCCGCAAATGCGCTTGGGCGGCAGGAAATATCAAGCCAAAATTGCGTTCAGCATTCCCTGGTCGTCAAAGTGTTCGCGGTAGCGGGCAACGAACTCGGCCGGGGTGTAGCTGTGTTCCTGCGGGCCGCGGGTTTCCAGGCAGTACGAAGCCGCCAGCGAGCCCATCTTGCCGCAGGTTTCCCAATCCAGGCCCAGGCGCGCGCCGCGCACAAAACCGCCGCGGAAAGCGTCACCCACACCCGTGGGGTCAAGAATCTGCTTCGGCGGTACGGCGGGAACGTCATACCGCTGCCCGTTGGTGTAGATCGCCGCGCCCTGTTCGCCCAAGGTCACCACCAGGAACTGCACCTTCTCCAGGATGTTCGCCAGGTTCATTTTGGTATGCTTCTGCAGCAGCTCGAACTCGTACTCGTTGACAAAGACGCTGTGCGCGCCTTCCACGCCGCGGCGCAGCTCAGCCGGGTCCGAGCGGACTACCTGCTGCCCGGGATCGTACAGGTACGGGATGCCTGCCGCGGTACATTCCACCACATAGCTGTCCATGGCCTTCGGATCGTTGGGGGAAATGATCACCAGATCGGGGCTGGGGTTCAGCTCGCGGACAGAAAGCTCAGAGGCATTCGCCATCGCGCCAGCGTAAAAGCTGCAAATCTGCGCGTTGGCGCGGTCGGGGTTGGCAAAGAACGAGGCGGTGAATTTGCCCGGTACCACCGTGGCGCTGGCGGTGTCCACGCCTTTGCTCTCCAGCCAGGCGCGGTACTCAGAGAAGTCTTCGCCTACGGTGCCCATCAGCAGCGGGCGCTCGCCCAGCAGCGCCAGGGTATAGGCAATGTTGGGGGC
>JAEZBH010000088.1 GCA_023427285.1 Pseudomonadota bacterium | reverse complement strand
CTGCCGATGTGAACGTCAACGCCCACAACGCGGATGCCGGGAAGCGCAGCCGCCCTGGCGTAGATCTCGCGCGCCTGCTCCCACGAAATGCCGAACTTGTTCTCGGCCTTGCCGGTGGAGATCTTGGCGTGGGTCTTGGCGTCAACGTCCGGATTGACGCGGAAGGCGATGTTCGCCGTCAGGCCAAGGCCGGAGGCAACTTCGCTCAGCGCGTAAAGCTCGGGCTCGGACTCCACGTTGAACTGATAGATGCCCGCCTGAAGGCCTGCCGCCATTTCCTCGCGCGTTTTGCCGACGCCGGAGAAAACGATGCGCTCGGCCGGAATGCCAGCCGCCAGCGCGCGCTTCAGCTCGCCCAGCGAGACCACGTCTGCGCCCGCGCCGCGACGGGCGAGCGTGGAGAGCACGGCCTGATTGGAGTTGGACTTGACCGCAAAGCACACCAGTGCGTCCTGGCCTTCAAGGGCCTGGCTGAACACATCGAAGTGCCGCTCGAGCGTCGCGGTCGAGTAGCAGTAGAACGGCGTGCCGACTTCCTCGGCAATGCGCGCGACGGGAATGTCCTCGGCGAACATCTCGCCGTCCCGATAAGCAAAGTGACGCATACGTTAATTCCCTGGCATGTTGGCGGGCGACGGGGGCGGCTGGGGAGTCTCGGGAATTGCCGGCGGCCTGGTGCCCCCCGGAATTTCAGGCGAATCCGGAACCGGCTGATCGGATCTGGGGGCGGGCGGCGTTGGCCCCTCCAGCTCCCAGATCGGCAGGGGCGTCTGTTTCCCCGGCGGCGGCAGCAGATCGCCGCGCTTGCCGCAAGCGGCAACGCTGAGCGCGATCATCAAAAAGACGCCGGAACGGATGACAGACGCACGCTTCATAGGCCCAGATCCTTCTTCGCCGCCTCGATCTGCCCCTTCACCTGCACGGGCGCAGTACCGCCGTAGCTGGTGCGGCTGGCAACCGATGCCTCGACGGTGAGCACCGAGTAAACATCATCGGTGATGCGGGAGTCGATGGCTTTCAGCTCGTCAAGCTGAAGCTCGTGCAGCATGACGCCCTTGCCCTCTGCCAGCTTCACCGCATTGCCGGTGATGTGGTGGGCATCGCGGAAGGGATCGCCCGCCGCGCGCACCAGCCAGTCGGCAAGGTCCGTTGCGGTGGAAAAACCGGAGGCGGCAGCGTTGCGCATCGGCTCGGCGTTGAACACCAGCGTCTCGATCATGCCGGTGGAAGCGGCAAGGCAGAGGCCGAGCGTGTCGAACGCCTCGAACACCGGCACCTTGTCTTCCTGCATGTCCTTCGAATAGGCCAGCGGCAGACCCTTCATCACGACAGCCAGGCGCTGGAAGTTGCCAAGCAAGTGGCCCGCCTTGGCGCGCACCAGCTCAGCCGCGTCCGGGTTGCGCTTCTGCGGCATGATGGACGAGCCGGTGGAGAAGGCGTCTGGCAGGCTGACGAACTTGTAGGGCTGGCTGGCCCAGATGATGATCTCTTCGGCCAGACGCGACAGGTGCAGGCCGGTCATGCCCGCCGCCGCCAGCGCTTCCAGCGCGAAGTCACGGTCGGACACGGAATCGAGGCTGTTGGCGGTCGGGCGATCAAAACCCAGCGCCGCTGCCGTGTTGAAGCGGTCGGTCGGGAAGCTGGTGCCCGCCAGCGCCGCCGCGCCCAGCGGAGACTCGTTCAGGCGCTTGCGGCAATCGGCAAAGCGGCCACGGTCGCGGCGGATCATTTCATAGTAGGCCATCAGGTGATGACCGAGCGTGACAGGCTGGGCCACCTGAAGGTGGGTGAAGCCCGGCATCACGGTTTCGGCGTGCTCTTCGGCGCGCTTCACCAGCGCGGCCTGAAGCGCGGCCAAGGCGGCATCGGTCTGGTCGATGGCGTCACGCACCCACAGCTTGAAATCGGTCGCCACCTGATCGTTGCGGGAACGGGCAACGTGCAGGCGCTTGGCAGGCTCGCCGATCAGCTCGGCAAGGCGCGCCTCGACGTGCATGTGGATGTCTTCCAGCGCCGGGTTCTCCACCAGCTTGCCCGCTTCGATTTCAGCGGCAACCAGATCAAGACCGGACTGAATGGCAGCGTTGTCCTCAGCAGACAGGATGCCCTGCTTGGCGACCATGGCGGCATGCGCCTTGGAGCCGGCAATATCCTGCCGCCACAAGCGCTTGTCGAAGCCGATCGATGCGTTGATCTCCGTCATCACAGCGGACGGACCGCCGCTGAAACGACCGCCCCACAGCTGATTGGCCGCCTTGTTCTCTGCCATCTGACTTATCCCGACTTTCCAGGAGCACAAACCCACGTACAAAGCCCGCACCAACGCCGCAGCACTGTTCGCCATGGCGCATACGGCGTTGCGCTGCTCGCCGCAAGCGCCTTGGGGCCAGATAGAGGGGCAGATAATGGGGCAGGCACCGGGCGGATGGCACGGCTTCGCAACCAGCCTGACGCGGCAGAAAGACTCACAGGCGCACCCGGCCTTGGCGGATTGCGACCGTTTGGCTAGCTGTAGAGCGTATTCGAAGTTTTATTCTCAAGGAGTAAGGCGATGCTGCGCCATCTCACCGCCCTGATGTTCTGTGCCGCAAGCCTTGCCGCCCTGACAGCCCCCTTGGCGCCTGCCGCTGCAAACGCGCAGACCAAGGGCACGGACCTGACCCGCTTTGCCACGCAGGATCTGGCGCGGCTGGATTTCTCGCACGCGGGCACCCCCGCCCCTGCAACGCCGTTCGAGGCCTTGGGCGGCAAGACCGCAACCCTTGCCCAGTTCAAGGGCAAGATTGTCGTGCTGAACCTGTGGGCAACGTGGTGTGCGCCGTGCGTCAAGGAAATGCCCGAGCTTGACCGGCTGCAAGCCATGTTCCCGGCCAAGGACCTCGCCGTCGTCACCGTTTCCATGGACATGGCCGGATGGCGCGCCGTCGAACCCTTCTGGCAAAAGCGGGGCCTCAAAAACATCGCCCCCTACCTCGACAAGAAAAACACGCTGGCGCTGGGCTTCAAGGCGCGCGGCCTGCCGCTGACCGTGATCTACGACCGGCAGGGCAAGGAAGTCGCCCGCATCGCCGCGCCCGCCAAGTGGGACGCCAAACCCGCCATCGACCTGATCGCCGTGCTGGTGGGAACGGGCAAGAAGTAGGGGTTTCTTTGGGAAGTTTTGCGGGGGTCCCGTGCGC
>JAEZBH010000058.1 GCA_023427285.1 Pseudomonadota bacterium | reverse complement strand
TATCGAGGCCGAGCGTGCGGCGGGCCATCCGTTCCGCATCCGCGTCTGGACGGGCGCATCCACCGGCCCTGAGCTGGATGGCGCGCTGGCCAAGGCTGACGGCATTGAATTCCGCCTGCCGTACAACAGCGATCCCATTGCCCGCGACAAGATCAACAAGGGTCACATGGAGTATCTCGACATGCACCTGAGCCAGGTGGCTCCGGTGGCATGGCAGGGCTTCCTTGGTCCGCTTGACATTGCCGTGGTCGAAGTGACCGCCATTCGCGAGGACGGCTCGCTCGTGCCGTCGTCCTCCATCGGCAACAACAAGACCTGGCTCGATCAGGCCTCCAAGATCATTCTTGAGGTGAACGCCTGGCAGAGCGAAGCGCTGGAGGGGATGCACGACATCTACTACGGCACCGCGCTGCCGCCCAATCGCGTGCCCATTCCCATCATCCGCACCGATGACCGTATCGGTTCGACCTGCTTCCGGGTTGATCCGTCCAAGATCGTTGCCATCGTCGAGACCGATATCCCCGACCGCAACGCGCCGTTCTCGCCGCCTGATGAGGCTTCGCTCGCTATTGCCGGCCATATCGTCGAGTTCTTCCAGCACGAGGTGAAGTAGGGCCGTCTGCCGCCCAACCTGCTGCCGTTGCAGTCGGGCGTGGGCAACATCGCCAACGCGGTGATGTTCGGCCTGCGTGACAGCCCGTTTGAGAACATGACGGCCTACACCGAGGTGTTGCAGGACGGCATGCTTGACCTGCTGGACAGCGGCAAGCTGCGCGTGGCCTCGGCCACCGCTTTCTCGCTGAGCCCGGAGGCGGCCTCGCGCCTGAATGACGAGATGGCCAACTATCGCGGCAGGATCATTCTGCGCCCGCAGGAGATCAGCAACCATCCCGAAGTCATCCGCCGCCTCGGCTGTCTGTCGATGAACGGCCTGATCGAGGCGGACATCTACGGCAACGTGAACTCAACCCATGTGATGGGCTCGCGCATCCAGAACGGTATCGGCGGCTCGGGCGACTTTGCCCGCAACGCCTTCATCTCGATGTTCGTGACGCCATCCACCGCAAAGGGCGGGAAGATCTCGGCGATCGTGCCGCACGTCAGCCATGTGGATCACATCACCCAGGATGTGCAGGTCATCGTGACCGAGCAGGGCCTGGCCGATCTGCGCGGTCTCTCGCCCAAGCAGCGCGCCAAGGTCATCATCGAGAACTGCGCTCACCCGGTCTACAAGCCCTTGCTCAAGGACTACTTTACCCGCGCCCAGCAGGGCGGCAGCTATGGCCTGCAAACGCCGATGCTGATTGAGGAGGCGCTGTCCTGGCATCTGCGGTTCGTGCAAACCGGCTCCATGCTGCCCGAATAAGGGCGGGATGGAGTAGGGGCGGGGCGCTGCGCTTCTGCACCTGACTCACCGCAGTCTTTACAGGCTACTCGACCGGAAAAGGCCGCTGGATCAAGCATCTGGCGGCTTTTTCTGTTGTGTGGCGTCTGGTCGCGCTAGCGGCCCTGTATGCTTGCTCCATTGCCCGCGGCCCGGCCTGAGGCAGTCCGTTTGGTATCCGGGTGGGCGGCTTGCCGGCGATAAAGGTAAACAAGTAGCCGGGCTGCGCTGAGGCTTAGCCCACTGGCAACGAGCGCCATGATCAAGGGGGCGAAGTCAATCAGTCTCAAATTGTCCATCATTCAACCTCAACCGATAGAAAGTTCACCGTCAAAAGCGCTGATAAAAAAAGAATAGCGCCCGCTGCAAACCAAAGTCCGGGGCTGGATGGCCAGTCTCCATTGAGGAGCGGTATCACCATCGAGCCAACGATACAGGTCGAGGCCATGCTGGTGAGCAGCCCGGCAATCTGTCCAAGCCATGCGTTCAGGCGTTCTGCCTGATAGCGCTGGTTGTGCCTGTTCTCGAACAGCATGATTTCGTCTGATTTGTAAAATATGTTCTTGTTTTGACCCACTCTATCGGAAGGCAGGACAGAGCTGAAGAGGCTTATGGTCGTAGAGCCGCAAGCGTCTTGAGGGTGCGTTGAAATGGGAAAGGCTGAAAAAGCGAAAGGGCCCCTGCGCCAAGGTGTTGCGCAGAGGCCCTTATCAAGCGTGCTGATGTGTCCGGGGGAGGTTACTCCCAGGGAAGCTCGACCGGTTTGAACTGTTCTGATTCAGGCGCCAGCACCTGCAGAATGCCGTCAGACACTGCAAAGTAAGCCCCGTGCAGGGACAGGGTGCCGTTCTTGACCCGCTCTTCCACGAACGGGAAGGTGAGCAGGTTCTTCAGGCTCTGGCGGATGGCAGCAAGTTCAAGCGCTCGTTGCGGGTCCATGTCCGGCGCGATCTCGTAAGCCATGACGATCTGGTCGCGCACCGGGTTGATGATGGACATCCAGCGGTCGATGAAGCTCATCGGCTCGCCCTCGGGCTTTTCCTTGCCCAGCTTGCCTGCCAGCGCGGCGGAGATACCGCCGCAGCGGGCGTGGCCCAGCACGACGATATGTTCAACCTTAAGGCCCGTCACCGCGAACTCGATGGCAGCGGATGCGCCGTGGCGGCTTCCGGCTGTGCCGGTCTCGAACGGGGGCACGAGATTTGCCACGTTGCGCAGTACGAACATCTGGCCCGGTTCGGCGTCGAAGATGATGGTCGGATCAACCCGGCTGTCGCAGCAGGCGATTACCATGACCTTCGGCGATTGGCCTTTGTTCGCCAGAGCGTCGTAGCGTTCGCGCTGGTGAATGTAGGCATCCTTGCGGAAACGGCGGTAGCCCTCGAGCAGCGCCTCAAACTGGCACTGGGACTGGTCGGATTCTGAAAATTCGAACATGGCCCCTTAAAAGCGGAAAACGCGGTAAAGCGTCAATAGGGTTTCGCGGGCAACCGCCGCAGAAATCCGACAGGATCAATCGAAAACCGGTCCGGCATCGGGCTGGTCTGTCTTGGAATGAGTGGCTTAAAGGTTTATGTGGGGGTCATGAACAAGCCAGAACTTCTCTCGGCCGGTGGCCGTCCGATTTTGCGCAAGCCTGATTGGCTGCGGGTCAAGGCTCCAACCTCGCAGGAGGTGGCTGAGACTCGTCAGCTCATGCGTCGTTTGAAGCTGAACACCGTCTGCGAAGAGGCGGCCTGTCCGAACCTGGGCGAGTGCTGGAAGCAGAAACACGCAACCGTGATGATTCTGGGTGACACCTGCACCCGGGCCTGCGCCTTCTGCAACGTCAAAACCGGCATGCCCCGGGCTGTTGATCCGCTTGAGCCCGTCCATGTGGCCGAGGCCGCGGGCGAGATGGGCCTTGAGCACATCGTCATCACCTCGGTTGACCGTGATGATCTGCCGGACGGCGGCGCGCAGCAGTTCGTGCGGGTGATCGAGGAGCTGCGCAAGCGCGCTCCCAACACCACCATCGAGATTCTGACGCCGGACTTCCGCAACAAGATGCTCTCTGCCGTGGAGCGCATCGTTGCGGCCCGCCCGGACGTGTACAACCATAATCTGGAAACGGTGCCGAGGCTTTACCCGACCATCCGGCCCGGTGCGCGCTATTACCATTCCCTGCGCCTGCTTGAGACGGTCAAGCGGCTCGATCCGACCATCTTCACCAAGTCCGGCATCATGGTCGGTCTGGGCGAGGAGCGTCTGGAAGTCCATCAGGTGATGGATGATATGCGCTCGGCGGATATCGATTTCCTGACCGTTGGCCAGTATCTCCAGCCGACGCCCAAGCACGCACAGCTTGAGCGGTTCGTGACCCCGCAGGAATTCAACGCTTACGCTGCCATGGCGAAGGCCAAGGGCTTCTTGCTGGTCTCGGCCAGCCCGCTTACCCGGTCGAGCTATCACGCAGGGGCTGACTTTGCCCGCCTGAAGGCCGCCCGGCTTGAGCGTCTGGCCCAGGAACAGGCAGCCGCTGCGGGGCGCAGCAAGAGCGTCTGATGCCCCGTCATGTTGAACACCGTGTTCTGCCCTACACCCGCGAGCAGCTTTTTGATCTGGTCGCGGATGTAGGGGCGTATCCGCAGTTCCTGCCTTGGGTGGTGGGCGCGCGCATCCGCTCCAAAACGCCTGAACTTCTGGTGGCGGACCTGATGGTCGGCTTCAAGGTTTTCCGCGAAACCTTTACGTCCAAAGTTACTTTGGAGCACCCGAGGCGCATTCACGTCGATTACGTGAACGGTCCGCTGAAGTACCTGCACAACGACTGGACCTTCACCGAAACGGCAGATGGCCACACCGCGATCGACTTCTTCGTGGATTTCGAATTCAAGAACCGCCTGTTTGAAAGCGTGGCGGGCGCGGTGTTTCACGAGGCGGTGAAGCGTATGGTCACCGCCTTCGAAAAACGTGCCCTTGCCGTTTATGGCGCGGGCGGGGCGCCTTCCTCGGGCATCAGCAAATCAAGCGCGGCGCGCACCGCCTGAAGGCGGATGCCGGTGCGGCCCAGTTCCGGGTCGAAGGTCATGGTCTCGGCCACGGCCTTCTCCGGATCATCGCCGCGCCGCGCCAGCGCAAACACCACCGTACCGACCGGCTTCATGTCGCTGCCGCCGCCGGGGCCTGCAATGCCGGTCACGCCGATGGCGATGTCAGCGTGAGACTTTTGCAGCGCACCGTGGGCAAGGGCCCAAGCCACCGCAACCGAGACCGCGCCGAACGTCTCCAGCACGTCGAGGCTCACGCTCAGCGTCTCCATCTTGGCTTCGTTGGAATAGGTGACGAAGCCGCGGTCGAACACATCCGACGAGCCTGCCACTTCCGTTAAAGCGGCTGCCACCAGCCCGCCGGTGCAGGACTCGGCCGTCGCCACGCGCAGGCCCTGGGCCCGGCACGCCTCGATAACAGCTTCCGCCTTGGCGGTGATATCAGCGGGAAACAGCATTGCTTGCCTTTCTGGGCTTGCCTTTCTGGGCTTGCCGTTCGGTGCGAAAGCGCGGCGGCGTTTGCCGCGCTTTCAGGCCGCACGGGGCCATACATGCCTTTATATTCCGGTCCTGTTGCAACCCGCCGGATCGGCAGATCGTATCGGGGCGGGCTGTCCTATAGCGGAACCTGAAATAACGCAACTCGGGTTTGAAAGGCGCTCGCTTGACGAAAGCGCCATTCGATTAACTCTTCAATCCACGGGGAGCCGCACGGTGGCGACCGCCTGTGCGGCAATCCCTTCCTCGCGCCCGGTAAAGCCCAGCCGCTCGGTGGTGGTTGCCTTAACGCTGACGCGGGCTTCTGTCAGCCTCAGAATTTCGGCAATGCGCGCCGTCATCGCGGGGCGGTGCGGTCCAACCTTGGGCCGCTCGCACACCAGGGTCACGTCCACATGCTCGATGATGCCGCCCTTGGCCTCCACCAGCGCGCGGGCATGATCGAGGAACATCCACGAGGCCGCGCCCTTCCACTGCGGGTCGGACGGCGGGAAGTGGTGGCCGATGTCTCCCTCGCAAATCGCTCCCAGAATGGCATCGGTCAGGGCGTGAAGCCCAACATCCGCGTCAGAGTGGCCTGCCAGCGTTTTGGTGTGCGGCACCTTCACGCCGCACAGCCACACATGGTCGCCCTCGTTGAAGCGGTGAACGTCATAGCCAAGGCCGGTGCGAATGCTGGACATGCTCATCAGAATCTCGCCTGCGCGCTGCCAGTCCTGCGGCAGCGTCACCTTGATGTTGCGCTCGTCGCCCTGAACCAGCGCAACGGCATGGCCCTGCGCCCGAAGAACGCCGGTGTCGTCGGTAAAGCTCTCGTTGCCCTCTGCCTTGGCCGCCCGGTGGGCCTCCAGCAGCGGCGCAAAGCGAAACGCCTGCGGGGTCTGCACCCGCCACAGGCCGTCCCGCGCCACAGCCTCGCCCTGAAGGGGAAAGGATGCATCGTTTTCGGTCTCGCGGCACAGCGTATCAACAATCGGCAGGGCAGGGGTTGCGCCTTCGGTTTCATCCAGCGCCGCCAGCAGCCGATCGATCAGGGCGTGCGAGATGAACGGGCGGGCGGCGTCGTGAATCAGCACCCGCTGCGCACCGCCCTCGGCGGCAATCGCCTCCAGCCCGAGCCGCACGGACTCCTGCCGGGTCGCCCCGCCGATGATGGGCGCGCCAAGCGAAAGGCCGTTCGTTGCGGCGCTGTAGGGCTCTGCGTCATCGGCATGGATCACCACGCGCACCGTCTGAATGGCCGGATGGCTGAGGAAACGCTCCAGAGACCAGCGCACCAGAGGCTTGCCGCCAAGCGGGCAATACTGTTTCGGACGCTCAGCGCCGCTACGGGAACCGCGCCCGGCTGCAACCACCAGAACAACGGTACGGGAAAGGGAATTTTGCTTCGACATGTCGTGTCCTTTTAGGACATCGCTGCCTTGGCAAACAACCGTCTCTCGTGTAGATGGAGTGCCTGTTTTTTGTGCAAACACGGATTTTCTGCCTGTTCTGAGGCAAATCGGTGCTTTGCCGCAGGAATACGGATCTGGCGCGAGCATGCAAAACCTGAAGCCCATCAAGATCGGCCCCGTTGAAATCGCAGAGCCGGTGATCCTTGCGCCGATGACCGGCGTGAGCGATCTGCCGTTCCGCAAACTGGTGAAGCGGTATGGTGCGGGCTTGACGGTCACCGAAATGGTGGCGTCCGAGGCCATGGTGCGCGCCACCCGCCAGTGTTTGCTGAAGGTGTCCTGGGCGCCGGAGGAAGAGCCGGTTTCCATGCAGCTGGTCGGCACCGATCCGGCGATCATGGCCGAGGCCGCCAAGCTTAACGAGGATCAGGGCGCGGCCATCATCGACATCAACATGGGCTGCCCCGTGAAGAAGGTCGTCAACGGCTGGGCAGGCAGCGCCTTGATGCGCGACCTCGATCACGCGACCCGCATCGTGGAAGCGGTGGTGAAGGCCGTAAAGGTGCCCGTCACCCTCAAGATGCGCATGGGCTGGGACCACAACAGCCTGAACGCGCCAGAACTCGCCCGCCGGGCCGAAGACGTGGGCGTGCAGATGATCACCGTGCATGGCCGCACCCGCAACCAGATGTATTCCGGCAGCGCAGACTGGGCCTACATCCGCAACGTCAAGGAAGCGGTGAAGGTGCCCGTCATCGCCAATGGCGACATCAACGACTACGACGATTGCACGGCAGCGCTGGAACAGTCTGGTGCGGACGGCATCATGATCGGGCGCGGCAGCTACGGTCGCCCGTGGTTCATCGCCCACGCCATGCACTTCCTGAGAACCGGCATTCGCCTGCCGGAGCCGGATCTGGCCGCCCAGTATGCTCTGGTGCGCGAGCACTACAACATGATGATCGAGCACTACGACGAGCGCACCGGCGTTGGCATCGCCCGCAAGCATATCGGCTGGTACACCAAGGGTCTGCACAGCGGGGCAACCTTCCGCAACAACTTCAACATCATCCCGACCCCGAAGGAAGCCCTTCAGGCGCTTGATGACTTTTACGGCCCGCTGCTGGAACGTCAGGCTGCATGACGTTGGCTCCCGCGCCCGTCTCTGGGGCTTCGGTATCGGGCCGCCGCCGCCAGCCAAAAGCGCCGTCGGCAGCCATGCTGCTGGATATCATCAACGCTCTGCCGGGGCCGGTCTTGTGCTTCGACCCTGAGGGCGTGGTGCGTTTCGCCAATACGGCGGCCGAGCAGTTCTTCAACATGTCCGCGCTCATGCTGGAGGAGCGGGGGCTGACGTCCGTGTTGCCGCCCGACAGCCCGTTGCTCAGCCTGCTGGCGGAGGCCCGCCAGCACCAATCCTCCTTTGCCGGTCATTCGGTCGAGGTTGCGCTGTTCGGCGGGCATCAGATCGTGGCGGATATCTCGGTCACGCCGCTGGCCGAGCAGCCGGGCTGGCTGCTGCTCATGCTGCAATCCCGCTCCATCACCCAGCTCATCGACCGGCACCTGACCCATCAGGGTGCGGCCCGTTCAGTGGTGGGCGTGGCGGCCATGCTGGCGCACGAGATCAAGAACCCGCTCTCGGGCATTCGCGGCGCAGCCCAGCTTCTGGAAGACGGCGCGGATGAAAGCAGTCAGGAGCTGACCCGCCTCATCTGCACCGAGGTCGATCGCATCCGCGCGCTGGTTGATCG
>JAEZBH010000493.1 GCA_023427285.1 Pseudomonadota bacterium | reverse complement strand
CAGGATACGAAATACGAAATTAGAAATCTATTTCTCGGGAGCTGCTGTGGACGAGGCAAAGACAACCCTTCTCATCGTTGAGGACGACCTGGACATTGCCGATATGCTCAACGCATACTTCCGGGTGCAGGGCTACGAGGTGCAGACCGTTAACTGGGGTGAAGACGGCGTGCGCGCGTGCCAGAACGATGCCCCCGATCTGGTGATCCTCGATATCCGCCTGCCGGACATCGACGGGTTCGAAGTCGCCAAACGCCTGCGTTCCGGGCGCAAGACGCGCGAAATACCGATCATCTTCTTGACCGAGAAACGCGAGCGCGGTGACCGCCTGAAAGGGCTGGAGCTTCAGGCCGATGATTACATCACCAAGCCATTCGACATCCAGGAACTGCGGCTGCGCGTGCGCAACGCTTTGCAGCGCTCCAAACAAGGCTCGCTAACCAACCCAGTCACCGGCATTCCCGAGGGCAGCCTGGTAGATGAAGCAATTGTTTTGGGCATTCAGCGCCCGGATTCGGTCCTGATGGTGGTATCATTGAAGAATATCAACCGCTTCCGTGAGGTATATGGGTTTGTGGCATCGGATGACCTGCTGCGCGCGATTTCGCTGATGGTGCGCGATACCGTCCGCGAGAATGGAACGCCGGAAGACTTTGTCGGCCACCTGACGGCTTCCGATTTCCTGATCATTACCCGCAGCCAATCTGCCAGCACCCTGCGTGACCGGATCCGCAAGCGGTTGGAACAGTCCTTAGACTATTTCTACAGCGATCAGGATCGCGAGCTGGGTACGTTCCGCAACAAGCAGCTAGGTATCAGCATTAATGAAGTCTCTGCTACTGCCCTCCAGCAGCGCGATCTCCCCCATCTCAAAGCGGAGCTCGAGCAGTTCTGCCACTAGCAGTCGTGTTTGGTTCTGACAGCGGCGGAGCATGCCGCCCCGATCAGAACCAGACAGCGTACAAGGGATTTCTTTGTGAAAATTACGATTATTGTTCCCACCTACAACGAGGCAGAGAACCTGCCGAAGATCGTTTCCACCCTGTTTGCCCTCCCTGTTCCCAACCTCAACCTCCTGATCGTTGATGACAACAGCCCCGATGGCACGGGGCAAATGGCCGATGAACTGTGCAAGCAGATGAACGGCTGCATGGACGTGATCCACCGCCCGGGCAAGATGGGGCTGGGCACGGCGTATATCACCGGGTTCAAGCACGCCATCGAACACGGCGCGCAGGCGATCGGCCAGATGGATGCGGACTTCTCGCACCCGCTGGAAAAGATCGCCGAGCTGGCAAAGGCCATTGAGACGACCGATATCGTCATCGGGTCGCGCTATGTAAAGGGCGGCAGCCTGGATGAGAACTGGCCGCTGTGGCGCAAGGGCCTTTCGGCCTGGGGCAACTTCTACGCCCGCACCATCCTCAATATGCCCATCCGCGACTGCACCGGCGGTTTTCGCCTGTGGCGGCGTGAGGTGCTGCAAAACATGCCGCTCAACCGCATCCGATCGAACGGCTATGTCTTCCAGGTGGAGACGGCCTACGTTGCCCACAAGCTGGGCTACAAGTTCCAGGAGATCCCGATCTACTTTGCCGACCGCCGCTGGGGCAAATCCAAGATGAACTTCCGCATCCAGGTAGAAGCCGCCCTGCGCGTGTGGCAGCTTCCGCCCGCCTACCGCGATCTGCGCGGCTAAGGGATTTTCCAATATCGTTGTGAATGATAGAAAGGGGTGCTCAGCACCCCTTTCTATCATTCACAACGATATTAACGGACTACCGTTCACGCATTGTGAGTGGAGGGTTTTTTATTGCTGCTCGGCCTCAAACGTAACCCGGTACCCGTTCGGAGAGATTACCGTCATTGTCCATTCGCCCCAGGATTGCAGTGCGGGCTCCTGCTGAACGGGGAACTGATGCTGCTTGCAGAGCTGGGCGACCGCATCAATATGATGGACAGCCATCTGCCAGATCACCGGTTGGTCTTCATCATATCTGGCGCCCGCCTGGTGCTGTAAGCCAAACAATATCGCATCGCCATACACCAGGCCAACAAAATCGGGTGACTGGAACTCGATTTTGAAGCCGAGCTTTTCGTAGAAACGCACTTCGGCTGCCAGGTCCTCAACGAACAAAATCGGGCGGAGCTGTGTAAATATAATGCACCTCAGGGGCAGGATTAATTCGTGCCTGTGCTGCGAATCCACGCCTGGGTAAGCGTTTTCCACTCTTCCATCGAGAGCGTCTCTGCCCGGCGCATGGGGTCGATACCCGCCGACTGCAGCAGTTCTGCTGCCCGCTCGCCCGAGAGGCTGAGGCCGCCGGAAAGCGAGTTGCGCAGGGTCTTGCGCTTCTGCCCGAACCCGGCTTTTGCCAGCCGGAAGAAGCGGTCAATTTGGCCGGTGGGAATGAGCGGTTCGGGGTACAGATCCACGCGCACGGCGCTGGAATCGACCTTGGGCGGCGGGTAGAATGCCCCAGCAGGGATGCGGGTAACAATGCGCGGCTTGCCGTACACCTGCACGCCCAGCGCCAGCAGGCTCATATCGCCCGGCCCAGCGGTGATGCGCTCGGCTACCTCGCGCTGGATGGTCAGCACCACGCGGTGGGGCTTTACCGGCGCTTCCAGCAGGTGGCGGATCAGGTTCGACGTGATGTAGTAGGGGATGTTGGCGACGACCCAGTAGCCGGGCCGGTCAACCAGCTTCGACGGGTCCAGCTTGAGGATGTCGCCGTGCACGATCTCAACGTGCGGGCTGTCTGCCAGCACCGTTTCGAGAACGGGGATGAGCGTTTGGTCCAGCTCTACTGCCACCACCCGTTCGGCGGCGGCAGCCAGGTAGCGTGTCAGGCTGCCAAGGCCGGGGCCGACTTCCAGCACGGTGCTGCCCGGCGCTATCTCGGCGGCTTCAATAATGCGCTCTAAGGCTGCCGGATCAGTGAGAAAGTTCTGCCCGAGGCTCTTTTTGGGGCTCAGCC
>JAEZBH010000441.1 GCA_023427285.1 Pseudomonadota bacterium | reverse complement strand
ATATAGGCCCGCATGGCAAGCATCCGCTCAAGCGCCGCGGCAATCGGCTCCTCGTCACCGGCCGTCAGCAGGTTGGCGAGATAGCGCATGGGGATACGCAGCGAGCGGACATCCGGCATACCATTATTGACCGACATTTGCCCGCTCTCCGCCGCAGACTGGATGGGCGAGAGCGGCGGCACGTACCAGACCATGGGCAGGGTGCGATATTCCGGGTGCAGCGGAAACGCGACTTTCCAGTCCATCGCCAGCTTGTAGATGGGAGAGCGGGTTGCCGCCTCAAGCCACTGCTCGGGGATGCCGTCCAGCCGGGCCTGTTCCTGCACGGCGACATCGTGCGGATTGAGGAAAATGCCAAGCTGGGCCGGATAGAGGTCCTGCGGATTTTCAACCGATGCCGCCGCCTCGATCCGGTCGGCGTCATACAACACCACGCCAAGGTAGCGGATGCGGCCAACGCAGGTCTCGGAACAGACCGTCGGCTGGCCGGTCTCGATCCGGGGATAGCAGAAAATGCACTTCTCCGACTTCCCCGTGGACCAGTTGTAATAAACCTTCTTGTAGGGGCAACCGGACACGCACATGCGCCAGCCCCTGCATTTCTCCTGATCGATCAAGACAATGCCGTCTTCGGCGCGCTTGTAGATCGCACCCGACGGGCAAGAGGCAAGGCACGATGGATTGAGGCAGTGCTCGCACAAACGGGGCAGGTACATCATGAAGGTCTTCTCGTACTGCCCGTAGATCTCTTTCTCGATGCCGTTGAAATTATAGTCGTGAGACCGCCTGGCGAATTCTCCGCCCAGCATGTCCTCCCAGTTGCCGCTCCACTGGATGCCGTCCATCACGGCACCGGTCACAAGCGAACGCGGTTTGGCGACCGGCTGGGCCTGCAACTCGGGCGCGGCCTGAAGCCATTCGTACTCGTAAGTATAAGGCTCGTAGAAATCGTCGATTTCAGGCAAATGCGGATTGGCAAAAATCTTTGAGAGGATGCGCCACTTGGCGCCCTGCTTCGGAACGATTTTACCGTCCGCCTTGCGGATCCAGCCGCCCTTCCACCGCTCCTGGTTCTCCCAATCCTTGGGGTAACCGATGCCGGGCTTGGTCTCCACGTTGTTGAACCAGACGTACTCGACGCCTTCCCGGTTGGTCCACACATTCTTGCAAGTGATCGAGCAGGTATGACAGCCGATGCACTTGTCCAGATTCAGGACCATCGCAATTTGGGCCCGCACTCTCATGACTTGATCTCCCCGCTGGGGGTGCCCGGATCAATCTCGGCCGGATCTGGCCGAGCCGGACCACCGGGCCTTGACGGTCGACCGCCCGTCCCCCAGTCTGCCGTGCCGCCGGCAACGTTGGCGGAATCTTCCGCCGCCTTGTCGAACCAGTTGATCTCGCTCATCTTTCGAACGATGACGAACTCATCGCGATTGGCACCGACCGTGCCATAATAGTTGAAGCCGTAGGCGAGCTGCGCATAGCCGCCGATCATATGGGTCGGCTTGACATTGATGCGCGTCACGCTGTTGTGCACGCCGCCGCGCTGGCCCGTGATCTCTGAGCCGACCGTGTTCACCAGCTTTTCCTGCGCGTGATACATGATCGCCGAACCGGCCTTGATGCGCTGCGAGACAATGGCGCGGGCCGTGAGCGCACCGTTGACGTTGAAGACTTCGATCCAGTCATTGTCCTCGATGCCTGCTTCTTGCGCATCGATCTCGCTGATCCAGACCGTGGGTCCGCCCCGACTGAGCGTGAGCATGATGAGGTTTTCGCTATAGGTCGAGTGGATGCCCCACTTCTGATGCGGCGTCAGAATATTGAGCACAATTTCAGTGTTGCCGTTGGGCAGCTTGCCCAAAACCTGACGCACGGTGCGGGTGTCGATCGGGGGACGCCAGGTGGGGAAGCCCTCCCCGAAGGCCTGCATCCAGTAATGATCCTGATAGAGCTCCTGGCGGCCCGAGAGGGTGCGCCACGGGATCAGCTCGTGTACATTCGTATAACCGGCCGTATAGCAGACGGCCTCGCTCTCAAGGCCTGACCATATGGGAGATGAGATGATCTTGCGCGGCTGGGCGGCAATGTCGCGAAAGCGGATCTTGTCATCTTCCTTGCCTTCGGCCAGATGAAGATGATTGCGCCCCGTCACCTTGCCCAGCGCGTGCCAGGCTTTCATCGCCACCTCGCCGTTGGTCTCCGGCGCCAGCATCAAAATGGTCTCGCACGCATCGATATCCGTGTTGATGCGAGGGCGACCGGCAACCGGCCCGTCGGGAACGCGGCCGGTCAACTCGGCCAGATGATTGATTTCCCGCTCCGCATTCCAGCTGATGCCTTTGCCGCCGTTGCCGAACTTCTCGAGGCCCGGCCCAAGCGACGTGAAACGCAGGTAAGTTTCCGGATAATTGCGCTCGACCACCTGAATTGCCGGCATGGTCTTGCCAGGAACAGGCTCGCACTCGCCCTTCATCCAGTCTTTCGGCTCATAGGGCTGGGCAAGTTCAGCGGGCGTATCGTGAAGAATGGGATGCAGAACCAGATCATGCTCGACGCCCAACACTTCCGGTGCGATTTCCGAGAACTTCATGGAAATGGCGCGGAAAATATTCCAGTCGCTCTTCGCCTCCCACACAGGGTCAACCGCCGCCGTCAGCGGATGGATGAAGGGATGCATGTCGGAAGTGTTGAGATCGTGCTTCTCGTACCATGTGGCGGTGGGCAACACGATGTCTGAATACATGCTGGTGGTGGACATGCGGAAGTCGATGTTCACCATGAGGTCCAGCTTGCCGACCGGCGCAGGGTCACGCCACACCACGTCCTTCGGACGGCCAAGGCCAGTGACCTCATCATCGGTGCCGATCACCCCATGCAAGGATCCGACCAGATGCTTCAGGAAATACTCGTGGCCCTTGCCGCTGGCCCCCAGAACATTGGAGCGCCAGAAGAACATGTTTCGCGGCCAGTTGATCGGGTTGTCGGGGTCCTGATTGGAGAATTTCAGGTCGCCCATCTTCATGCTGTTGATGACGAAATCAGCCGGATTCTCGCCTGTCTCGTGCAAGCGGCGGCCAATCTCGATCGGGTTGGCCTGAAGCTGCGGCGCTGACGGCAACCAGCCCAGGCGCTCGGCCTTCACATTGTAATCGAGCGGGCTATCGGACCAGTCTCCCGCCGGTGCAAGCGGAGAGAGCAGCTCTGACATCCTCAGGGTTTCATAGCGCCACTGGTCGGTGTGAGCATAATAGAAGCTGGTGCCGTTCATCTGCCTGACCGGACGCGCCCAATCGAGTGCG
>JAEZBH010000389.1 GCA_023427285.1 Pseudomonadota bacterium | reverse complement strand
GATACCCTGCTGCCCCAGTACGGCATCGAGACGACCGTGGTCGATGGTCGCGACAACGCAGCCTGGGCCGCAGCGCGCAAGCCCAACACCAAGGTGTTCTTCCTCGAAACCCCGGCGAACCCGACGCTGGACATCGTTGATCTGAAGGCGGTGAGCGCGCTGGCCCATGAGATCGGGGCCAAAGTCGTGGTGGACAACGTGTTCGCAACTCCGGTGCTTCAGAAGCCGATGCAGCTGGGCGCGGACATCGTTTGCTATTCGGCCACCAAGCACATCGACGGTCAGGGCCGCGTGCTGGGCGGCGTCATCCTCTGCGACAAGAAGTTCGACGAGGAACACCTCTACGCCTACTTCCGCCACACCGGCCAGATCATGGCTCCGTTCAACGCCTGGGTGCTGCTGAAGGGCCTTGAGACGCTGGACATGCGCGTGCGCCAGATGTGCCGTAACGCCGCGCAGGTGGCGGACTTCCTGGCGGGCCGCCTCACGACGCTGCTCTATCCGGGCCGCAAGGATTTCCCGCAGTATGAGCTGGCGATGCAGCAGATGAGCGAGGGCGGCACCATCCTCTGCTTCCATCTGGCTGACGAGCGTCAGGCGTTCGACTTTCTGAACGCGCTGGAGCTGATCGATATCTCCAACAACATCGGCGACTCGCGTTCGCTGGCAACCCACCCGGCCTCCACGACCCACAAGGCCGTTGCGGTGGAAATCCAGCGCGAACTGGGCATCACGCCGGGCATGATCCGCCTGTCGGTCGGCCTTGAAGATGCGCAGGATCTGATCGAAGACCTTGACCGCGCGTTGAAAGCCGTAGGTCTTTAAAACAGGCTGGCAACGGAGGGGAGGGCTTGCCGCCCTTCTCTTTGTTGCCGGACTTAATGGGCCGGAATGTCTTTGTTTGTCCGGTCGCCGGTATGCGAAAGGCGTGTCGATGTCACCCTTGCCTGACGATGTGGTCTATCCCTACGAAGCCACGACCGGAGACATTACGGTCAAGGTGCTCCCGACCTATGTGGATGACCAGTCCGACCCTTCGGAAAGCCGCTATGTGTGGGCTTATCACATCCGGGTTGAGAACAGCGGCAGCCTGACGGTGCAGCTCATGACCCGGCACTGGATCATCGCAGACGGCCATGGCCGGATGCACGAGGTGAAGGGCGAGGGCGTCGTTGGCGAACAGCCGGTGCTGGAGCCGGGCGACGTGTTTGAATACACCTCCGGCTGCCCGCTCTCGACCCCTTCCGGCATCATGCGCGGCACCTACGGGCTGGTTGACGAGTACGGCAATGGGTTCGACGTGGAAATCCCGGCCTTCTCGCTCGACAGCCCGTTTGCTCTGCGCACGATTAACTAGCCGCCTCTTCCGTACCATCGAGGCCGAAGCGGCGGATGGCCCAGCCGAGGCCCTTCCAGATCAGGACGGTGGTGATAATCGACAGGTAGCCGTCTGCCGCATAGTGCCAGCCAAGGTGTACCGAACCGATCAGGATGGCGGCGGCATAGCCCCACAGCAGCACGCCGAGCGGGCGGCTGAAGCGCCACATGCCCATCGCCATCACCATGGAGAGCGAGACGTGCATGCTCGGCATGGCCGAGATGCCGCCCAGTGCCACCGCATCGCTGGTGCCGTGGTAGTCGAGCAGGGCCTTCTGGGTGTCGAGCGCCCACACGCCCTGCCAGTCGCTTGAGGCGGTCAGGCGGGCATCGATGGCGCGCAGCGTCTCCATCAGAGGCTGGTATGGGTCATTGCCGTCGATCAGCGGGCCGAAGTAGCACGGCCCTGCCGAGGATAGCGCATAGGCCAGCACCGTACCGTTGATGATCCAGCAGGCCAGCAGCGCGCACAGGTAGTGAAAGCGCTCCACAGGGCGGTCAAGGCGCATGATCGCATAGAAGGCCGCGCCCCAGATCAGCACGAACCACAGATTATAAAGGAAATTGATGGCGAACGTGGCCGCATCGCTGCCGAAAATCGCGTGGGTCAGCCGCCACGGGTCAACGCCGAAGTGCAGCGCCTGATCCAGCTGGTAGAGGGCAGCGTCAAACGCAAACGGGTGAACGTCCGGGATCAGGCTCTTGAAGGTCAGGAATGCCGGAATGAAGAGCGGCAGCAGTCCCAGCGGCACGAAAATGCCGAGAAACCGGTCGCGCCGCAGCACATGGCGCTTCGCGTCCTGCCACAAGCGGGTGGGCACGCCATGCCAGGGAGTGTGCAGCAGCGTGGCGCAGATGTGCGCAATGACAATCAGGGCCAGCGAGCCGCCGATGACCATCAGGGTATGGTTGGAGAGGGCGTAGAGTTGGGGTGCGGTATCGCCCGCCACCGCAAAGGCGAACGTTTGGGCCAGCAAGGCATAGATCAGGACGATGGCGGCCAGCACCGTCAGCCGCTTGCGCTCTGACGGGGCCAGAGCCGTGCGCCACCACGGGGTGCTTGGGGGCAACGCATCTGATGACTGAGCGGCGACTTCCATACCGGCCCTTTCAGGTGTGAACCGGATATGGCGTAACGAATTTTGCTTAATGGCCTGTAAAGGCAGGGGGCGGCAAGGGCGTCTTTAATGC
>JAEZBH010000365.1 GCA_023427285.1 Pseudomonadota bacterium | reverse complement strand
TGGGGCGCGGAAATGGGCATGAACGAGCACGGCGTGACCATTGGCAACGAGGCGATCTTCACCAAGGTGCCCTATGATACCGAAGGCGGCCTGATCGGGATGGACTTTTTGCGCCTGGGCCTGGAGCGGGCAAAAACCGCCTGGGAGGCGCTCTACACCATCACCGAACTGCTGGAGCTGTATGGACAGGGCGGGAACTGCGGTTTCTCGCACCCGTTCCATTACCATAACAGTTTCTTGATCGCGGACCCGCAGGATGCCTGGGTTTTGGAGACTGCCGGGAAGCAGTGGGTGGCCAAAAAGGTAACAGATTTTGGCTCCATTTCGAACGCGGCGACTATTGGCAAGGAGTGGGACCTCTCTTCGGATAACCTGATCCCTTATGCCATGGATAAGGGCTGGTGCAAGAACCGCGCGGACTTTGATTTCGCAAAGGTCTATTCCGATTTTCTCTACACCACCATGAGCGACGCCCGCGCGCGCCAGAAGTGCACCGTAGGGCTGCTGAAAGAGAGCCGGGGCTGGCTGACAGTGCGGAGCGCCTTTGATGTGCTGCGTTCGCACGGGCTAAAGCCCTCTGGCGACCGGCGCATCGACCGGGCGCTGACCGGCGCAAATGTGTGCATGCACGCCGGGGCAGGGCCGGTGCGCGGCAGTCAATCGACCGGCTCGATGGTGGCGCACCTGACGGGAGCGCTCAATACCGCCTGGGTTACCGCGACTTCGGCGCCGTGCACGGGCGTCTTCAAGCCGGTTTGGATCGATACGGGCTATCCGCTGGATGAGCCATCGCCAACCGGTACGTTTGATCCCCGCTGCCTGTGGTGGCAGCACGAAGAACTGCACCGCGCGGTGCTGAAGGATTACCCCAACCGGATTGCCTTGTTCGAAGACGACCGCGAAGCGCTGGAAGCGCGCGTGCTGAATGAAATGGAAGACTGCCTGGAAACAGCGCAGTCGCGGCAAGATTTCTCGCGCCATTGTTTTGATCTGGCGGCGGAAGCTGAACAAGACTGGCTGGCGCGCGTTCTGGCTGACCCGCTGAAGAACCCGCCGGTGTTCTACTACGCCTCCGCGTGGGAGGGGTTCAACCGGCAGGCAAACATGGGCGAGCCGGTGGAACGCTAATAGCAGCAATTGCTGCAGGATGTCCTAAATTCCCTACGGTTTTGTTAGCACTGTGCGTGTAATGAACGGCACACGCGGTGCTATAATCATACGATCATGCAGATCCTCTTCAGTCTGTTTGATGGCGCCGAGCTGGGCCTGATCTTCCCCAACCGCCTTTTGGGCTGGATTGGGTTGTTTGCTATGGCAGCCCTGCTCGCGTGGCTGGTCCGGCGAACGTGGGAGGATCTGACAGGGCTGCGCGAGCGTATGGGCTCGGCGCTTGTGCTGTTGGCGGGTCTGCTTGTATTTGCGCTGCTGGCCCCCGGCTTTTTGGGCGTGCGCCTGCCGGGTGAAGTTCAGCCTATGCCCGGCATGCCGGTGGAGACCAGCGCCCCGGCGCTGATGCTCTTCTCGGCGGTACCGATGGTGCTGGCGGGCGGGCTGCTCGGGCCGCTGCCCGCGCTGATCGTTGGCCTGGTGACCGGGCTGATGACCGGGCTGCTGCAAACGCACAGCCCCTTTACGATGCTGGAAGCCGGGTTTGCCGCGCTGATCTTTAGCACCGCTGTTCGCCAGAATTACCGCACCCTGTTCTTCCGGCTGCTGCGCCACCCGCTTGCATCCGCGCTGCTGACGATCGTCATTTCTATTCCTATTGCCATTCTGGGCACGCTGTTTGCCACCAATGACGTTCTGGCGGTGCGCTTCGACTATGCTTTCACCCAGGTGTGGCTGCCGCTGGCTGCCCGCACCGGTGAGCTGCTGATTGCCGGGCTGATTGCCGAACTGGTATTGCTTTCCTGGCCCGCGGTCTGGCAGAACCGCCAGCCGCGCGTACCATCTCCGGCGGAGAGCAGCATTGAAGCCCGTTTTTACTACGGCATCATTCCGCTGGTGACGCTGCTGGTGCTCACCCTGGTTGTTGGCGACTGGCTGGTAGCAGGGCGCGCTGCGCGCCAGATGCTCCGTGACCGGCTGGAATCAACCGCGCAGGTAGCCGCGGAGAGCCTGCCGTACTTCCTAGAGACCGGCCAGAACCTGATCCGCACCATGGCAATTTCCAGCGCGGATGTATTGGAACTGCCCACCGGCGAGCAGCAGGCGGCGCTGGAGCGGCAGATGCTCTCGGTGCCGTACTTCCGGCAGCTGTTCTTATTTGATGAAAACGGCGATGCTGTGACGGGGTATCCGCTGGATACGCTGGAGCGCATGCCCCTGACCCAGGAAGAAGAAAAAGGTGTGCAGCTCGCGCTAAAGGGCATCAGCCCGCAGTACTACGTGGTGCAGCAGCAGCTCGATGATACTTCGGTGCAGATTTCATTTATTGGTCTGGTGCGCAGCGCGGATAACGAAGCTCTGGGCGTGCTGATAGGCCGCACCGACCTGAACACCAACCCCTTTATGCAGCCGGTCATTCAAGCGCTGCAAGGCTTGCAGGAAGATGGCGGTGAGGGGTTTATCCTCAATGAGAAGGGCGTGATCCTCTATCACCCGTCACGTACCGAGGTACTGCGCATGTATTCGGGCACACGACCTGATGCAGCCGCCTTTGGCGAAGAGACCTCGCCCAATAATTCCCGCCAGAACGTCTACTATCAACCGGTGGAAGGGCGGCCCTGGGCCATTGTGCTCACTGTGCCCGCCCGGCTGGCGCAGCAGGCAGCCCTGGAGATCGCGATTCCGCTGCTGTTTATGCTGCTGGTATTCACCGTGCTGGCATTCCTGTTCCTGCACCTGACCCTGCGAGCCGTCACGGCTTCGCTGCAAACGCTGGTGCAGGAGGCAACGTACATCTCCCAGGGCCAGCTCGATCATTCCCTGAATGTAAAGGGCGTGGATGAGGTTGGCCGCCTGAGCCTGGCGTTCGAGCAGATGCGCAAGAGCCTGAAGGCCCGCCTGGAAGAGCTCAACAGCCTGCTGTCGGTGAGCCAGGGAGTAGCCGCGAACCTCGACATCAGCGATGCCGTGATGCCCATCCTCAACGCGGCGCTGCTGAACGAGGCTTCGTCTGCGCGGCTGGTGCTGGTGCCTGATGTGACCCTCGACGCATATGACCGCACCCCGGTAACCTTTGGCACGGGGACTGCTGCACCGCTGTACGCTTACCTGGACGCGCAGCTGTTTGAGCTGATGCGCGGGAAGGAGCTGCTCTCGCTGCCGAACGTTTCGCGCACGCGCCGGTTGGTCCTGCCGCCCAGCGGTCCGCAGCCAGCCGCGCTGATTGCCGTGGCGGTGCACAATGAGAACCGATTCTACGGCGTGTTGTGGGTTGCGTTTGACAAGCCGCGCAGCTTTACCGATGAAGAAATCCGCTTCCTGAGCACGCTCTCGGGTGAGGCTTCATTGGCAGCCACCAGCGCCCGGCTGTATGCCACCGCTGAAGTGGGCCGCCAGCGCCTGGAAGCCGTGCTGACCTCGACCCCCGAACCGGTATTGGTGACCGACGAACAATCACGGCTGCTGCTGTTGAACCCGGCGGCCATGCAGGTGAGCGGCCTGGTGCAGTCGCCTGCTCCGGGCAAGCACATTCAAGAGTTGGTCAACCAATCCGAGCTGCTGACGCTGCTCACCATGCCCCTGGCGGAGCGTATCTCTTCGCGCGAAGTCAACTTGAGCAGCGGCAAGGTCTACTATGCCAGCGTCTCGCCGGTGGTAGCGGAAGGCCGCCAGGTTGGGCGTGTGTGCATCCTGCGTGACATCACCCACTTCAAAGAGCTGGAGCAGCTGAAGAGCGAGTTTGTTTCCACTGTCAGCCACGATCTACGCTCGCCGCTAACCCTGATGCGCGGGTACGCTACCATGCTCCAAATGGTGGGTGAGCTAAACGAGCAGCAGAAGGGCTACGTGCGCAAGATCGTCACTGGCATCGAGAACATGAGCCGCCTGGTCAACAACCTGCTGGACCTGGGACGCATCGAGACCGGAATTGGGCTGAAGACCGAGCCCACCTTGCTGACCTCGGTAACGGATGACGTGATCAACTCGCTGCAGCTTCAAGCCGCGCAAAAGGATATCCGTTTAGTACAAGATGTGGTAAACTCTAACGCCGGGCTGACGATCGAAGCTGACCCGGCGCTGATCCAGCAGGCGATGGTGAACCTGGTGGAGAATGCGATCAAGTACACGGGTGTTGGCGGTCAGGTGAAGATCCGGCTGGTGGGGCAGCAGAACTCAGTGCTGGTAGAGGTTCATGATACGGGGATTGGCATTGCGCCGCTGGACTTGCCGCACTTGTTCGAGAAGTTCTACCGCAGCGGCCGCCGCGAAGCCTACTCGCAGAAGGGCACCGGCCTGGGCC
>JAEZBH010000196.1 GCA_023427285.1 Pseudomonadota bacterium | reverse complement strand
TCCCGCTCACCAGAATGAACCGGGTGAGGAGATGGCGCGTGCTCAAGGTGGCGATCATCGGCTCCGGTCCTGCGGGATATTACACCGCCGAGGGACTGCTGAAGCAGTTTGGCAGTGGCGTTGAGGTAGATATCATTGACCGGTTGCCGACACCCTTCGGGCTGATCCGCAACGGCGTCGCGCCTGACCATCAGAGCATCAAGGCTGTCACGCGCCGTTACGAAAGCACCCAGGAGGGCGGCAGTGTGCGCTTCTGGGGGAATGTGGAGGTGGGCGATGCGATCAGCATGGATGAGCTGCGCCGCCTCTATCATGCGGTGGTGCTGGCAACCGGCGCGCCGCAGGACCGCCCGCTCGGTATCCCGGGCGATGCAAGGCCCGGCGTCATCGGGGCCGGGGCATTCGTCGGCTGGTACAACGGTCACCCGGATTACGCGGATCTGAACCCGTCGCTCGATACGGAAGCGGTTGCGATTATCGGCAACGGCAACGTGGCGCTGGACGTGGCGCGGGTGCTGGTGAAAACGCCGGATGAAATGGCTGCCTCTGACCTCACTCGTCACGCGGCGCAGGCCATTCACAACAGCCCCATTCGCACTGTTTATATAATCGGGCGGCGCGGGCCGCTTCAGGTCAGCTTCAGCCCCAAGGAGTTGGGCGAACTGGGAGAGTTGAGCGAGGCCGTGCCGCTGGTGGAGGCAAGCCAGTTGCCGCCCGAAGGCGCGGAGCGCGCTCTTGAAGACGCCGGGCTGCGAAAATCGGTTGGGCATTTGCGCCGGTTCGCCAGTCGCTCGGCAGAGGAGAGGGAGCGCCAGATCCGCTTCCTGTTTTACTCTCGCCCCGAGGCCGTGCTTGGCGATAACAGGGTAAAGGGCCTTCGCCTTGAGCGCGTGTGGCTGAATGAGGCCGGGCAGGTGGAGGGCGGCGGCGAGACATTCGATCTATCCGTCGGGCTCATTATCTCCTGCATCGGCTATCGCACGCTCGCCATTCCCGGTGTGCCGTTCGATAGCGAGCGCGGGCGCTTCTGCAATGATGAGGGGGTGATCGGCCCTGATCTCTATTGCGTGGGCTGGGCGCGGCGCGGACCAAGCGGCACCATCGGCACCAACCGTCCGGACGGGTTTCTGATTGCGGAGAAAATCGCGGCAAGCGGTTGGGCCGGGGAGCGGCCGGGGCGGGCAGGGCTGGAGGCTCTGCTGAGGGAGCGGGATATCTGGGCCGTGACCTTCGATGATTGGAAAAGAATTGATGCGGCAGAAATTGCCCGTGCCCGTATTGGTGCCCCGCGCGAGAAGTTCGTGCGGATTGATGACATGCTGGGCCAGATCGGCTCAGGCGGTGCCAAGCCTTGAGAAGGAGGCTGGGTTGCCGCCTTTTCGATCTGATCTGACGTTCGGTACGGCGACCATTTCTTGTCCTGGCATACGGCAAAAAATGCCCACACGGCAAAATGTGCCGGGTAAAATCTGCCGATGTCGCTTCTTTTTCTGCCCCGGTAGGCAGGTTTTTCCGACCACTAGGCAAAAATTTTCCCCGAAAATGAACGGTTCTGATGGTTAACGCCCTGTTTGCGCGGATTCTGGCACGAAGGTTGCGAGGAATATTTCGCAGGTAAAAAGCCTGCATGGGCAAAATGCCCTGACACAGAGCCTTTAGAATAAAGGAGCCAAAAAATGGCTGGATTCTCGATCAACACCAATTCGGGCGCAATGGTCGCCCTGCAGACCCTGAGCGCAACCAACCGGGGTCTCGAAACCACCCAGAGCCGGATTAACACGGGCCTGAAGGTCGCATCGACCAAGGACGACTCCGGTACCTTCGCCATCGCCCAGAACCTGCGTGCCGACATCGGCGGTCTCAACGCCGTGAAGACCTCGCTCGACCGTGCCCAGAGCACCCTCGACGTGGGCATTTCTGCAGCAGAGTCGATCTCCGACGTTCTGGTGCAGATGAAGGAAAAGGCCACCGCAGCTGCTGACGAAGGCATGGACGCTGAAAGCCGTGCTGCGCTGCAGAACGACTTCAATGCGCTGGTCAACCAGGTCAAGACCTATATCAAGACCGCAGAGTTCAACGGCTCGAACATCCTGAGCGGCACGCCGGGTACTCCGGGTAATAACGGCCCGGACGGTATTGCAGGTAACGCCGATGACGTGGCGGCAGTGCCGGGCACTGGTGCCAAGATTTCGGCGATGCTCGACACCGACGCAACGCTGAAGTTGGAAGTGCAGAATCAGGGCCTGGAAACGGTTCTGACCGCTGTGATCGGTGCGGATGCTGACTGGTCAACTGGCGCGGACGACGCTGCAAACGCAGCCTTGGCCAAGACCACTGCTGATGCCGTGGTTGCTGGCTTGAAGTCCATGAGCACCGTGCTCAGCACCCTGGGTTCGGCTTCGCGTCAGATCTCTGCGCAGCAGACGTTCGTGACCAAGCTCAGCGACAGCATCGAGACCGGTATCGGTAACCTCGTTGATGCTGACCTCGCCAAGGAAAGCGCACGACTGACCGCTCTGCAAACCCAGCAGCAGCTGGGCC
>JAEZBH010000339.1 GCA_023427285.1 Pseudomonadota bacterium | reverse complement strand
CATACCGCCGCCGTCATGCCCCCACCTGCTCCGCCCCCCCCTGCTCCATTGGCACGGCTCCCTTTCCCCCTGTTTCAAGGCTTGCCTGCAAGCCTGGCAGCAGAAAAACGGCGCTCGCCGCTTCAGGTTGCGAAGGTCATTGCGGGAGACGCAATCGCCCGCCACACAAGTTCGGCCCGGCGCAACCCCGCCCGCAGCCAAATCGTTCCTCAGCGCTTGCAGGCTTATTGGGAGCACGCCCGCTCGCCCGCTCTTTGGCCATTTTTGTTGTCCGTATAATCTCCGGCGAAACCGACCAACCGCCTTGCCGCTTGCCCGACCATCCCATACAAACCGGCCCGAGAATTCTGAATTATTAATCCTTCCCCCGGAGCATGGTCCCATGCGCAAGGTTTCCCTGATGACCAAGATTATCATTGGCGTTATCGGCCTGCTTGCCGCCGTGATGGGGGAGCGCGTCGTCACCGAGGGGAAGAAACAGGAAGCGCGGCCCATCAGCCAGGAGGGCGGCGGCCTCTCCGGCGTGCCGTCGGTCATCGATGGCGACACGCTCGACATTCACGGCCAGCGCATTCGCCTGCACGGTGTCGATGCGCCGGAATCCAACCAGCAATGCCGCCGCTCCGGGCGCGCCGTGCGGTGCGGGCAGGATGCGGCACTGGCGCTGGATGAATTGATCCAGCATCGCCCGGTCACGTGCGAGCAGAAGGACAAGGACCGCTATGGCCGCATTGTGGCCGTATGCCGCCTGGGCTCGACCGACCTGAACGGATGGCTGGTGCAGCAGGGCCATGCCCTTGCTTACCGCTCCTACTCTCAGGACTATGTGCGGCAGGAAGACGAGGCTAAAAAGGCTCAGCGCGGCGTGTGGGCGGGCGCGTTCGATTATCCGTGGGACTGGCGGCGCGGCAACCGCGTGGCCGATCCCAAGCCCGGCAAACCCCAATCCTCCGCCGTGGCGACGGTTGCAACGGGCGATTGCAAGATCAAGGGCAACATCACCGCCAAGGGGGAGAAGGTGTACCACACCACCCAAAGCCCCTATTATGCCAAGACCAGCATCAACACTTCCAAGGGGGAGCGCTGGTTCTGCACCGAGAAGGAAGCCAAGGCCGCAGGCTGGCGCGCGGCCCAGTGGTAATTGGCAGAAGGAAAGACCGGTATGACGACCTCGCCTGACCTGCGTCAATTCTCGCCTGCGGCCGAGCGCAACAGCCCCTTCATTCTGGAAGTCGCACGCCGCCATCTGCCCAGCCGCGGCCTCGTGCTGGAAATTGCCAGCGGCACCGGCCAGCACGTGGCGCATTTCGCCTCTGCCCTGCCCGCGCTGGAGTGGCAGCCGAGCGATCCGAACACCGCCAGCCATCCCTCCATCAACGCATGGGTGAGTGCAGCTTGCCTCACCAACGTCCGCCCGCCCCTCACGCTGGATGCCGCCGCCGACACATGGTCCATCGATCAGGCTGACGCCATTATGTGCATCAACATGATCCACATCAGCCCGTGGGCGGCAACGGAAGGGCTAATGCGCGGCGCGGCCCGCCTGCTGCCGGAGGGCGGCGTGCTTTATCTCTACGGCCCCTACAAGCGCGGCGGCCAGCATACCGCCCCCAGCAACGTGGAGTTCGACGCCAGCCTCAAGGCCCGCAACCCGGAGTGGGGCGTGCGCAATCTGGAGGACGTTCTGGCGCTTGCCGGCACTCATGGCCTCAACCTTGCCGAAGTCGCCGAGATGCCCGCCAACAACCTGTCGGTCGTGCTGCGCCGCTCTTGATAGGGCAGGTTCGTTTTTCAGTTTGCAGAGGGGCTTACCCCTCCTGCAAACTGAGAAAAATCAGCCCAAATAAACCCTCAGCCGCTCCATCGCCTCGGCCAGCACACCGGGCGCGCGGGCAAAACACAGGCGCACGAAACGCTCGGAGCCCGTGCCGAAGAACATGCCCGGCGCCAGCCCCACCTGCGTCTTATTGAGAATATCAAGGCAGGCAGCGCGGCTGTCATTCATGCCGTCAATCTCGAAGAACACATACATGGCGGCTTCGGGCCGGGGCGGCATCTTCACCCGCGCCATGCTCTCCAGCGCATCGCACACAATCTCCATGCCTTGCTGGCAGTAGCGGTTCATCTCCTCGACGAACGGCTCACCATCGCGGATCGCCGCCATTCCCGCATGTTGCAGGAACGTCGCCGTGCCGCTGGTGGTGTATTGCACCATCATGGCCAGCCGCGGCCCGAGCGAGGGCGGATGCACCAGCCATCCAAGCCGCCAGCCGGTCATCGCCCACGCCTTGGAGAAGCTGTTGATGATGAGCACCCGGTCTTCCGGCTCGCTGATGTCGAGGATGGTGTCTCCTGCCATGCGCCCGAACACGAGGCGATAATACACCTCGTCCGCAATCAGCCAGATGCCGCGAGGACGAGCGAATTCCAGCAACTCCTTCTGGACTGAAAGCGGGATCATCGCGCCCGTCGGGTTGCCGGGGGAGGCGTAGAATATCGCCTTGGTGCGGGCATCGCACGCCGCCTGCACCTTCTCTAAATCAAGCGTCCAGCCCGCGTCGCTCAGATCCATCCGCACCGAGCGCACCTCGCCGCCCAGCAGTTGCGTAGTGCCGCTGATGTTGGGCCAGACAGGATCAATGACGACGATATTATCGCCCGGCTCCAGCACCAGCTGCACGGCCAGCATGATGGCGGGCATCCCGCCTGACGTCACCGTGATCCGCTCCGGCCCCACGGTCGTACGGCTGAGCCGGGTGTGATAATCCGCCAACGTCTGCCGCAGCGGCGGAATGCCGTTCTGGTGGGTGTAGAACACATGCCCGTCGCGAATGGCCTGCGCCGCCGCCTCGCCCACGAACGGCGGCGTCGGCAGATCGCCCTCCCCGAACCACAGCGGCAGCACGTCCGTTGCATCGAACGCCTGTTTGGCAATGTTGGCGATGTTGTCGAGCGACATCCGCGCCACATGCGGGGCCACGCCCGCCTGAACCCAATCCGCCTGCGCCCAATCCCCCTGCGCCCAGCCTGGTCTCTCAGCCATTCTCACCCTCTCCCCGCAACGCCCCTCGCGCCTCTGCAAAGCCGCTCCGCAGCAGGCTGATGTCATCCCCCGCAATCACCAGCTGAAATCCGGTCTCCGCCCGCGCCTTCGCTGCTGCCGGGCCGCTCGTGAAAAGTCCGCATGGCACACCCGCCTTGGCGCAGGCCGCGCGAATTTGCTCAATGGCCGCCTCCAGCCCGGCCCTCATGTCGCCCAGCGCCAACCCCAGATCGCCGGGGCCGATGAACACCATGTCCACCCCCTTTGTGGCCGCAATGGCGGGGGCGTTGCGCAGCCCCTCGGCAGTTTCCACCATCACGCAGACCACCGTCTCTTGCAGAGAGCGGGCAATATAGCCGCCCACGTCGCGCAGCGGGCGAATGCCGCCGCCGCTGCGCTGGCCCTTGGACGGATAGTGCGCGGCGGCAACCGCTTCAGCCGCATCCTGCGCCGTGTTGACCAGCGGCACGATCACGCCGGCAGCGCCCGCGTCCAGCGCCTGTCCGATCAGCTCGGGCCGGTTGCGCGCCACCCGCACCAGCACAGGGCAACTGGCCGCCGCGCCAACCGCCCACTCCAGAGACGCCCGCTCCCATAGGCCGTGCTGCGCATCCAGCACGATCACGTCAGGCGCGCATTCTGCCGCAAGTTCCGCAACAGCCGGTGCGCCAAGGCTGAGCCACAGCCCCGCTGTCGCCTCTCCCGCCTGCCATCTGGATGCCAGCCCCTTGCCCACCGTGCCTCTCTCCAACCGGTTCAAAACGCTCGGCTCAATTGATTTCACATGAAACGAATAGCGTAAATCAGGGGGAAGAGCTTGTAAATTTTCCCGCTTGGTCTGCTTGCGCGTCCGGGTTAGATTTGGCGCTGCTATTTCCGACCGAACGGCCAGACGAACGGACAGTGCATGTGATTGGCGACAGGGAGTAGGCCGCCACCTGACAGGTTCTGACCCTAAGCGGAAAGTTTCAACTGTGGGGGGAATCCATGGAAACCAATGCAGCATCACCGGTTCCGGCTGCGGGACTGGCTGAACGGGTCAAGGCCATCCTGCTCCAACCGGCACAGGAGTGGGACCGCATCAACGCCGAACCAACGTCCGCTGGCCAGCTTTACAAAGCCTATGTCCTGCCGCTGGCGGCTATTCCGGTGCTGGCCACATTCATTGGCTCGGTGCTGTTCGGGCAGTCGGTCTTCGGCATTACCTATCGCCCATCCTTCGTATCTGCGCTGGGCACGGCGATCGTGCAATATGCCCTGTCGCTGGCCTCCGTCTTTATTATCGCGCTCATCATCGATGCGCTTGCCCCCACCTTCACGGCCACGCGCAACCGCACGCAGGCCCTGAAGGTTGCCGCCTATTCGCTCACCGCCGTATGGGTTGCGGGCATTTTCAATATTTTCCCGGCCATCGCCATGCTGGCGATCCTCGGCCTTTACAGCCTTTACCTGCTCTATCTTGGCTTGCCGAAGCTGATGAACGCGCCGCAGGAAAAGGCGCTGCCCTATACTGCGGTTGTGATCGCGGCCTCGATTGCGGTCATGATTATCATCGGGGCTCTGGTGGCTCCCATAACCGGGCTGTTCGGCGGCGGCTCTGC
>JAEZBH010000298.1 GCA_023427285.1 Pseudomonadota bacterium | reverse complement strand
GGCGGAAAGCGCGGCGGGAGGGGCGGTCGATGAGTTCAGACCGCGAGGCGATCCAGGTGTCTGCGTCGAACAGGTTCGTAACCCGCGCCCGCACGGCCATTCTGACCGGCCCGGCCTCAAACCCCTGCCGCAGCCCGATATCGACCGTCGTGAGCGAGGGCGTGCGCACTTCACTGCGCGAGGAGACGCGGCGGCTCGATGAATAGTTCACCTGCCCGTCGAGCGAGAGGCCGCTTAGGGCAGGAACGGCATAGGTAAGGCCGGTCATCGCCTGAAATTCGGGAAGGCCCACGGCCTCTTTCGCCCACGCGCCGGTTGCAACCGGCTCGCCGCTCCGCCCGGCATCGAGATAAACCGCGCCGGACACAATGCGCAGACGGGGCGTCAGGTTGCCGACCAGCGACACCTCCGCCCCGCGATGCCGGAGCTTGCCGAACAATCCGTAAACCGTATTTGCATCGAAGCCGGGCGCGGCCTTCTCGATTGAGAACAGCGAGCCAATCAGGGTCAATCCGTCTGACACCTGACCGCGAACGCCAAGCTCCCGCTGGGTGGAAATGGCGGGCGGCAACACTTCATTGCGGTTGGCGGCATTGTCTGGTGCCGCGCCTGACTCCTCCAGTCCGCGCGTGGCGCTGGCAAAGAGGATCCACTCCGGCGCAAGGGCAAAGGCAACGGATGCATCGTAGAGCCAGGGGCTTTGCGCTTTGGATTCCAGCGGGCGCGAGGGGGCTGCTATCTCCCGGCGGTGCCACGTTTTCTGAACGCCCGCCTTCAGGCGCAGACGGCCAAGCGTTGCTTCATAGCCAAGGCCGCCGCCGTATTGGTCAATTGCATCCAGCGTCCTGTCCGCCCCCGGCAACTCGGGCGCGGCAGAGGGGGCGATGCCCTGCTCAAGATCGAACGCGCCTAAGTCAACGGAAACTCCGGGCGCGAAGCGGTTGCGTGTCCGGCGGCCGCGCAGTTCGCCGTAGAGGCGGTGTCCGTCGCTCAGGTGCCAGCTTCCGCCAAGCGATGCAGACCAGGTTTCATTGTCGCGCGGGCGGTTGGAGAACGCGATTGCACGCCCCTGACCGTGTTCGTCGATCACCAACTGCGTGAAGTCTGCCCGGTCGAGATCAAGCCGCGAGTAGATGAGCGAGCCAAAAAGTTCGGTGCTCTTTCCAGCCCGCGTCGTGCCAAGGAGGCCGATGTTGATGTCGGCCCCATCATGGTCGCTCCAGCTCGTCACATAGCGGCGCGGATGCTTCATTCTGGGCGGCAGGGACTCACCGCTTGCGCTGACGCCGTAAAAGCCTGCCAGATCGAAAATATTGAGCGAGGCGAAGCCCAGCACTTGGGTTCCGTCCGCAGGCCGCCACTCGGCAACGCCGCCGAGGCGATAATATTTGGGCGAAAGGCCGGATGAACTTTTGAGCAACTGCGCTTGCGCACCGATCAGGCCGGCAAGCCGGTTGTCGGCACTCGTTCGGGCAAGGCGCAGATCGTAAGAATGGCCGCCGTATTCGCGCAGCATGACTTCGCCCTGAAAGCGCGGGGCTTCAAAGGGCGACCGCAGGCGATATTCAACAACCCCCGAAGGGGCGGCAAAATCAGCATCGAGCGCGTTGTACCCCACGCGCGTCACCACGCCGGAGAGGATGGGATCGATGAGGCCGCCCGATCTTACGAAGTAGGCGTCGTTGATCCGGTAATTCCCCGCATCCTGCAGGTTGAAGCCGCGCACCTGAGACTCGCTGTAAAGGCCGATTTGCTCAACGCCAATGCGGATGCCGAACGCATCCGCCGCCCGCTCAACGGCGCGGTCGTCGGCCTGATCGGCGGTTTGCGCCTGAGCGGGACAGGCGGCAAGTGCTGCCGCAATCACCGCTGCAGGCCATGTCTGGGGGCTTGCCATCTGTCTCTCTTGTTCATCCGCAACTATTGGTCGGAGCTACAGAATTCCGAAAATAAGAGCGATGATGGGCAGCCGATTTCCTGCCGATGATTTCCTAATATTAAACCGATTGTATCCGCCGCTTTTGTGTCTGAAAGGCGGGGGTGCCCTCTGCCGGGCAGCGTGCGCTCCGGCTTTTCAGGCTCTATGCGCTCGCACTTGCGTTTGCCGCGCATAAAAAAGAGCGCCGGTCCGGGGGGGTGGACCGACGCTCTGGCACCGCTTGCGCGGTGTGGCTGTGTGCCTGTGTAAACGCTTAGCCGACGGCCTTGGCGTCCCGCAGTTTGGCGATGGCTTCGGCATCAAGGCCGATGTCCGCCAGAATGTGGTCGGTGTCCTCGCCCACGGTCGGCACGTCGTGGAACACGCCGAAGCGCGAACCCTCGAACTCGATCGGCAGGGCCGGCAGCTTGGTCTTCTCGCCGTTGTTCGGCATGGTGATCGGCAAGAGGCCGCCCGTGTTCAGGTGCGGATCGTCGAACAGGTCGGCGGGCTTGGCGATCGGCGCGAACGGCAGGCCGATGGTCTCCAGCTTCTCGACCAGCTCTGCGCGGGTCTTCTTCTGGAACATCTCGCGCACCACCGGAATGATGATGTCGCGCTGGCCGGTGCGCTGGTTGTTGGTCTCCAGCTCCGGGTTGTTCAAGAGGTCGTGCAGCTCGAAGGCTTCGCAGAAGGTCTTCCACTGCGAGTCGGATACCACGCCGACGAACAGCTGCTCGCCCTCGTTTGCGGTCTCGAACACGTCATAGACGGCCCATGCGGCCAGACGCACCGGCATCGGCTTGGCTTCCTGACCGGTCACGGCCTGCTGCGCCATGTGCTGGCCGACGAGGAACGCGGTGGTCTCATAGAGCGAGCAGGTTACTTGCGCGCCCTTGCCGGTGCGCTGGCGCTTCTGGAGCGCGCCCAGAACGCCGATCGCGCCGAACATGCCGCCGGTGATGTCCACAACCGATGCGCCTGCGCGCAGCGGACGGCCCGGAGGGCCGGTCATGTAGGCAAGGCCGCCCATCATCTGGGTCACTTCGTCAAGCGCGGTGCGCTTCTCGTACGGACCCGAGAGGAAGCCCTTGGCCGAGCAGTAGATGAGGCCGGGGTTGGTGGCGGACAGGGCTTCATAGCCCAGACCCAGCTTTGCCAACGTGCCGGGGCGGAAGTTCTCGATCACCACGTCAGCCGACTCGACCAGCTTCTTGGCGACGTTGAGGCCGCCCTCGCTCTTCAGGTCGAGGCAGATGCTGTTCTTGTTGCGGTTGAACATGGGGTAGTAGCCCGCGCCCGAGCCGCGCAGATGGCGGGTCTGGTCGCCGCCGATCGGCTCAACCTTGACGACGGTTGCGCCCATGTCGGCCAGAATGACGCCCACGGCGGGGCCCATCACCATGTGGGTGAACTCGATCACCTTGATGCCGGCAAGCGGCAGGTCGTCCCTGTTCATCTCTCGTATTCCTAATTCATCGCACTCGACAGGTTCTGGTTATTTGATATAAGAGTATAACAAAACAAGCAATGGGTGTCGCATGTCGAATATCGATATTCTCGTCAGCGAGGTTGGTCCGCGTGACGGCCTGCAGAGCATCAAGTCCATCATGCCGCTGGAAGCAAAGAAGGCCTGGATTGCGGCAGAGGCCGCCGCAGGCGTGCGGGAAATCGAGGTCGGCAGCTTCGTGCCCGCGAAAATCCTGCCGCAGCTGGCGGATACCGCCGAAGTTGTGGCGTTTGCCCGCACCATTCCGAACCTTCAGGTTGCCGTGCTGGTGCCCAACGCCAAGGGCGCCGAGGGTGCGCTGAAGTCTGGCGCGCACAAGCTGACACTGCCGCTTTCGGTTTCCGAGACCCACTCGCTGAAGAACCTGCGCCGCACCCACGATCAGGTGATCGAGGAAGCCAAGGCCATTGTGGCGATGATCAAGGAACTGCCGGAAGACCAGCGCCCGCACTTTGAGGGCAGCCTCTCGACCGCGTTCGGCTGCACGCTGGAAGGGCCTATTCCTGATGCGCAGATCGCACGCCTTGCCGAGCGCCTGATGGACGCGGGCTGCGATGAAGTTGGCCTGTCTGACACCACCGGCTATGCCGACCCGCGCGCGGTGAAGCACCTCGTGAAGCTGGTGCGCGGCGTTGTGGGCGATGCGGCGCTGACCGGCATTCACCTGCACAACACCCGCGGCGTTGGCCTTGCCAACGTGCTGGCGGCGCTGGACGTGGGCCTGACCACCGTCGACTCATCGCTGGGCGGCCTTGGCGGCTGCCCG
>JAEZBH010000244.1 GCA_023427285.1 Pseudomonadota bacterium | reverse complement strand
GCCTTTTCCAGGTTCTCGACGATTGCCTCGAAGAACTTCTCGGTGGTCAGCCAGGGCTGCTCCGGACCGACGAGGATCGCGAGGTCCTTGGTCATCTTGCCTTCCTCAACGGTCTGGATGCAGACGCGCTCAAGGGTTTCGGCGAACTTGGTGACTTCCGGGGTGCCGTCCAGCTTGCCGCGGTGCTTCAGGCCGCCGGTCCAGGCGAAGATCGAGGCGATCGGGTTGGTCGAGGTCGCCTTGCCTTCCTGGTGCATGCGGTAGTGACGGGTCACGGTGCCGTGAGCCGCTTCCGCTTCCACGGTCTTGCCGTCCGGCGTCATCAGAACCGAGGTCATCAGACCCAGCGAGCCGAAGCCCTGCGCAACCTGGTCAGACTGCACGTCGCCGTCGTAGTTCTTGCAAGCCCAGACGAACTTGCCGCTCCACTTCAGGGCGGATGCCACCATGTCGTCGATCAGGCGGTGTTCGTAGGTGATGCCGGCGGCTTCGAACTTTGCCTTGAACTCGGCTTCGTAGATCTCCTGGAACAGATCCTTGAAGCGGCCGTCGTAAGCCTTGAGGATCGTGTTCTTGGTGGAGAGGTACACCGGCCAGCCGCGGTTCAGGCCGTAGTTCATGCACGAACGGGCAAAGTCGCGGATCGACTCGTCCAGGTTGTACATGCCCATGGCAACGCCTGCGCCGGGGAACTGGAACACTTCGTATTCCTGCTCTTCCTTGCCGTCTTCGCTCACCCACTTCATGGTCAGCTTGCCAGCGCCCGGCACCTTGAAATCGGTTGCGCGGTACTGGTCGCCGAAAGCGTGACGGCCAACAACGATAGGATCGGTCCAGCCCGGAATGAGGCGCGGCACGTTGTCGATGATGATCGGCTCGCGGAACACGGTGCCGCCCAGAATGTTGCGGATGGTGCCGTTGGGCGACTTCCACATCTTCTTCAGGTTGAATTCGGTCACGCGGGCTTCGTCCGGCGTGATGGTGGCGCACTTCACGCCCACGCCATACTGCTTGATCGCGTTGGCGGCATCGACGGTGATCTGGTCGTTGGTCTCGTCGCGCTTTTCAACGGACAGGTCGTAGTACTTCAGATCAATGTCGAGGTACGGCAGGATGAGGCGTTCGCGGATCCACTGCCAGATGATACGGGTCATTTCGTCGCCGTCGAGTTCGACGACCGGGTTTTTCACTTGAATTTTCGCCATTAATTCCTCCGGAACAGCAACAATCCGCGGGCAGAGTCGCCCATAAAGAATTCCGCTGGGTGTGTAGCAGGACAGGCGGTCAAATCAACCAGCGTACAACTTCACAGGGAAAAAAAGTCACTCATCGGACAAGGCCGCACGCTCCGTGCGGCTGGGGTGAAGTTGCGGCGGCTGGCCAAGCATGGCCATCAGTGCCGCCAGATCCGGCAATTCCACGGCTTCGCCCAGGAGGCGGGGGTCGCCGAACCCGGTGTCGATCACATGCTTCAGCAACGCCTGAAACGGTTGCCAGTAGCCATTGGGGCCAAGCAGCCAGGCTGGCTTGGCGTGCTCGCCCAGTTGCGACCACGTCATCATTTCAAGCAGTTCATCAAGCGTGCCGATGCCGCCGGGCAGGGCAAGGAACGCATCGGACCGCGCCGCCATCACCTGCTTGCGCTGCTGGAGCGTGTCCACAACGATGAGTTCGCTCAGGCCCGGCTGGGCGATCTCGACGGTGGACAGATACGCCGGAATGACGCCGACAACGGTGCCGCCCGCATCCAGCGCGGCGCGGGCCACGACGCCCATGAGGCCGAGCGCGCCGCCGCCGTAAACCAGCGTGATGCCTGCCTGTGCCAGCCGGACGCCGAGTTCGGCGGCTAGTATGGCATGGGCGGGGTCGTGGCCGACGCGCGAACCGCAGAACACGCACAGGCTGGCCGGCTTTCCGGCGGAACGGGTGGAGGCTGACATGGGGTGCTTTATCATGATGGCGGGCAGCTTACCCAAGGAGGGCGCTGACTGCCAGAGCCGCTTTGACGAAGGATAGCGCCTGAGCCGTGCCTGAGTTCTTGGGGGATGCCAGAGCGGCTTACGCCGCAGGCCAACCGGGGCGGCTTACGCCGCGGGCCAGAGGTCCGATTCGATCAGCTCGATGACCGGCTGGATCGGCAGGAGCGCGGTGCTGGCCTGGGCGATCATTTCGCGGAACGACATGTGGGGGCGCTCGGCGGCCATCTCGCGCGACAGGCGCACCTGTCCGCCCGCCAGGGTCAGTCCGGCGCACGGCCAGATGTCGCGCATGTGGCGCAGGGTGTCGAGCACCCGGCTGCGGGAGGTGCGGTCCTCGCAAGAGAAGGGGATGGTGCCCACAACGCCGCTGAGCCGTAGAAGGGGCGCCTCGACATCCTCCTGAACCGCGATCTTGTACCGGCCAGAGCGCCAGCGGAACTGGAAGGTCGTCGGCAGGCTCATCGGATGGCTGGTGGCAACGTCAAGCAGCTTGGAGGAGGCCCGCTCAAGGGTCCAGCGTCCATCGCTTTCAAGTGCGGACCAGTCAGCGTCGGACCATGTGGTGTCCGGCCACTCGAGGTTGGATTCAAATGAGGTGCAGGCGATTGTCACGGCGCGCTATTCCGGTTGAGACTATGTGAAACGTTGTAGGGCCGTCCCCTCAACAATTGGTTAATCGCCGGCAATAATCAGACTTGTGC
>JAEZBH010000148.1 GCA_023427285.1 Pseudomonadota bacterium | reverse complement strand
GCTGACCTCGCTCATTCACGAGGACGTGGCGATCTCCCTGCTGCAGATGTCGCTCGGCGGATTTGATTTTACCGGTTACGACCTCGATGGGCCGCTGCCCGATCTGCCGCCCAGCAAGGCGTCGCAGGGTACGCAGAAGCGCATCGTTGATCTGGCGCGCAAGGAAAACCTGTCGATCATTCAGGTGGCCCGTCAGGTTGCCGCTGGCCGCACCAGCAAGATGGTCAACGGCACGGCGGTGCAAATTGCCGACACGCTTGAGCAATGGTTCCGGGCCGGTGCTGCTGACGGATTCGTCATTGCAGCGCCCATTCTGCCGGACATGCTGGCGCGCTTCGTTGATGAAGTGGTGCCGATCCTGCAGGAGCGCGGCCTGTTCCGCGAAGAGTACGAAGGCACGACGCTGCGCGAGAACCTGGGTCTTGAGCGCCCGGTCAGCCGCTATGCGCTCGATCCCGAGCTCCATCAGGAGCCCGAGATCTGGCAGAACATTTTTTAAGGGAGAGACCCCATGAAAGTACTTGGCCTTCTCCCCTACGCGGATGAAAGCGAACTCAAGGCGGCAAGCACGGCGTTCGATGCGGACTTCGTGCGCAAGCTGGCGACGATTTATGATGAAACCGGTTATGATCGGATTTTGATTGCTCAGAGCGCCAAGTCGCCAGACGGTCTGGCGACGGCTGCGCACATTGCGGCAATCACCAAAAATCTGAAGTTCATGATCGCCCATCGTCCCGGCTTTGTTGCCCCGACGATGGCGGCGCGCATGCTCTCGACCATTGATCAGCTGAGCAATGGCCGTGCGGGCGTTCACATCATCACCGCCATCAACGATCAGGAGACCCGCGCGGACGGCGACTTCCTCACCAAGGAACAGCGCTACCACCGCAGCCGGGAGTATGTGCAGTTGCTGCGCCGCGCCTGGATGGAAGAGGCCCCGTTTGACCATCTGGGTGATTTCTATCGGCTGGAAGGCGCACAGACGATGCTCCGTCCGGTTAATGGATCAATCCCGGTCTATTGGGGCGGCTCGTCTGATCTGGGCGTCAAGTGCGGTGCGGAATGCGCAGACGTTTACGCCTTTGCCGGAACGACGCTGGAGCGCAGCGCCCAACTCATGCAGCAGGTCCGCGATGCGGCAGCGCCGCATGGCCGTTGCCCGCGCTTCCTGATGTCGATCCGTGTGGTGATCGCGGAAGATGATGCCGCCGCCTGGAAGCGGGCGGAAGGCATTTCTGCAGCGCTGCAAGCCAAGTCCGGCGCGATTAAGATGGGTCTTGGCAGCGGCTCGGACGAAAGCGCCCAGCGCCGCATTGCCGAGGCCATGGCTGCTCGCTCGGATACTGACCCGTGCCTGTGGGGCGGCGTCATTGAGGCGACCGGCGGTCGCTCTCATGCGATGGCGCTGGTTGGCGGCCCTGAGACCCTGGTTAAGGCGCTCAAGGCCTACGAGGCAATTGGCGTGGATGAGGTCATCCTGCGGGGCTTTGACAATCTGGCCGACGCTGAGGCCATTGGTCGGGAGCTGATCCCGCATCTGGGGTGATTGGCTTGATCTGACAGGACAGGGCTCCGGCCGCAGGGTGCGACCGGGGCCCTTTTTCTATGGTGTCCGGTTCTTATAGTGCCGGGCGTTATGACCACTACGCCTTACTAGCAATAATATTCAGGAACTTTGCGGACTCGGCGCGGGGAGAAATCGAGTTATATTTTGACAAGATCGGTAATTGGCTCTTATGCGTGGGCTGTTCACATTGCGCTGGCGGTTCAAATTCAGTTGAGGATGAAGCGCTAACAGGTCCAGAGTGGCACTTTGTTTGAAGCTCTGAGTTGGTGAGCTTATGAAATCCTTATTCAAGCTGTTTTTGCTCACGTCCTTTCTCTCGCCGGGCCTTCTGCCTTCCGCTGCTTTTGCGCAGCAGGCAGAGGACGGTGACCAATCCCAACCTGCGTCTCAACCACAAGTTGCGTCTTCGCTGAGTGATGGCGCTGCTTCAGTTGCAGTCGGGATGCCGGATGTGCCGGACATTGCAGTGCCCTGGCCCAATCTGGATGCTTTCCAGACAAGCGAGCAAGACGCGCAGCGCCGTCAAGGGATGCGCTGGGATAACCTGAAGTACAACATTGAAATCGTTGGTCTGAAGGCTGTGGGGCTGGAGGGCCGGTTCAAGGAACTCTCGACCCTGATCTCGGAGCGGCGGGATTCAGCGACCGGGGCGCAGATCAATCGGCGGGCCGAGGCTGACGTCAAGACCATCACCCAGCTGTTGAACTCCTACGGCTACTATGACTCGACAACCGATGTGGCGATCGCGCCGGTTGGCGCGGATGATCCGGGGCGGGTCACGGTGACCCTGAAGGTGGATGTCGGGCCGCGGTACACGTTCAGCGAGATCAACCTGACGTTGCCCGAGGGAACCTCAACTCCAACCCGCAATCTGGTGGAAGAGTTGTTCCCGCTGCGGGTCGGTGAGTACATTATTGCCAGCGAGGTGGAATCTGCCGAAGGCGAGTTGAGGCTGAAATTGCCTCAGCGCGGCTATCCGTTCGCGGAGCTGGGCACCCGGCAAGTGCTGCTCGATGATTTGCAGAATACGGGGATTTACACCCTGCCGGTCACGCCCGGCCCCATCGGCGTTTTCGGCAACTTCCGGACGAAGGGCGACCTGCTGTTCAGCCAGCGGCATTTGCGCGTGCTTTCCCGCTTCCGGCCCGGTGATCCGTATGACAGCCGGGATGTGGAGGATCTGAGGCAGGCGCTGGTGGCAACGGGGCTGTACTCCAGTGTGGCTCTGCATCCGGTTGAGACGGGCGAGTACGCGCCGGATGGCCGCGCGGTTGTCGATGTGGAGGTGGAGACCAGCAAGGGGCCGCAGCGGCAGCTGGCCGCCAGCGGGGGCTATTCCACCGGCGAGGGATTTCGCGTTGAAGGCCAGTGGATGCACCGCAACCTGTTGCCGCCCGAGGGCGCGGTGATCTTCCGGGCGGTTGCAGGCACGCGCGAACAGCGTCTTGGCGCGGATCTGCGGCGGTCCAATGCAGGCAAGCGCGGACGCTTTGTCTATGCAGCCGTTGATGCGAGCAGCGAGAACCGCGAAGCGTATAATGCACAGGCTTTAACCGTCAGTGCCGCGTTGCACAGAGCGCCCGATGTCCTGCTGGGCCGTCGGTGGGGCTATTCTCTGGGCAGCGAACTGGTGGTCACCAACCAGCGGGACCGCAGTTTGTTTGCAGACGAAGGCGTGGAGAACGGCAAGCGCCGCACGTTCATCATTGGCGCATTGCCGGGTGTTCTTCAGTACGATGGTTCGAACAGTCTTCTCAATCCGACCCACGGCTTCCGTGTGGCGGGTCGGGTAACGCCTGAAGCGGCGTTTCAGGATGGGATTTTCGGTTATACCCGCTTCCGGATCGATGCGAGCGGCTACCTGCCGTTCAATAATGACAACATTGTTCTGGCAGGGCGCATTGCGCTTGGCTCGATTGTGGGGGCCGCTCGTGACCGGATTGCGCCGAGCCGGCGGTTCTATGCGGGCGGCGGCGGCTCTGTGCGCGGTTATGGTTATGAGGAGCTGGGACCGAAGGATGCGGATGGCGACCCGCTGGGCGGGCGCTCGTTGACAGAGGTGTCGACGGAGCTGCGTTACCGCTTTGGCGACTATGGCATTGTGGCCTTCGTGGACGGCGGTGAAGTCTATACGGAAAAGCTGCCGCAGTTCAGCAGGCTGCGGTTCGGCGTCGGGCTTGGTGCGCGTTACTATACGGACTTTGGCCCCTTGCGGTTCGATGTGGCCACGCCCGTGGACCGCCGCCCCGGCGACCCCAAGTTTGCTGTTTATATTTCAATCGGGCAGGCTTTCTGATGGATACGGCCAGCAAAGATACGCCATTGCCCCGCCGCCCGAAGTGGCAAAAGGGCTTGCTCATCGCAGTTGCTGCCTTGGCCGCAGTGGGGGGCGCTCTTGTTCTGGGCCTGCTCGGGCTCAATACAGGGCCGGGCCGGGCCTTCCTTGTTCGACAGATCGCCAACTTCCAGCTTGAATCCGGCATGAAGGTTGACATCGATCGTATCGATGGGTCGCTTTTCAGCCGTTTTACCATTCATGACCTGCGGCTGCTGGATCTGGATGGCGAGTTCCTGCGCGCGCCCCGTGTCGAGGTGGACTGGGAGGCGCTGCCAATTTTGCGCAAGCATGTGGTGGTGAACCGCATCTATGCGCCGACCTTGACGCTGAACAACATTCCCCGTCTGAATGACGTGCCGACCGAGCCGGATGAGCCGCTGTTCCCGGATATCGACGTCACCCTTGGGCAGGCGCGCATTGACAGGATCGTGGTTGGCCCCAAGGTCGCCGGCCAGCAGTACATTGCTCAGGCGCAGGCAAGCGGCCTGTTGGATGACGGACGGCTGAATCTGGATGCCGATGCATCGGCAGACGCAGGTGATCGGCTCCGGTTGAAGGTGGCGATTGGTCCGCGAGAGGATATGCTCGACCTGTCCGGCCTGATGACATCGCCGGTTGGCGGGCTGGTCTCCAAAATGGCAGGGCTCGACAAGCCTCTGGTGCTGACGCTGGATGGCGAGGGCAGCTGGAGCCGCTGGGATGGCGTTCTTGCCTCCCGCCTGGCGGATGCGGACCTGCTCAACCTGAAAATTTCCGGTCGCAACGGCACCTTTGCGATCAACGGGCGCGCGGACCCGGCGCTGGTGCTGCAAGAAGGGCCTGCCGCCAGAGTGCTGGCCGATGGGCTCGACATCCGCTCCACGTTCGGGTTCGATCTGCCGAACATCGCCATTAATTCGAATGTCTCAAATCCAGTGTTCGCCATTGACGCTCAAGGTGGCTTGAACACGAAGACGAGCCGTCTGGTTGCCATGAAGGTCGATGCGCGGCTGACGGAACCGGCGGCCGTGATGGACGGCGTGAGCGGTGAAGGCGTGATGCTGACGGCGCTGCTGAATGGTCCGATGACCGCGCCGGAAATCCGTTTTGATGCGCAGGCAAGGCGTGTTGGTTACGAGACCACGCAGATCAATGGCCTGAAGGCCGACGGCACCGTGACCATGTCCGGTGCAGGGGATATGACCGTGCCGGTCTCGCTGTCGCTCGGCTCTGTGACGGGCTTGAACGAGGCGGTGGCGGGGCTTCTCAACCAGTTCAAGCTGGACGGTATTGTTCAGGTCACGCCGGAGGCGATCTCTGCCGAGAAGGTGACGTTCGCCTCTGAGTATCTCTCCGGGCAGGCGGGTTTTCGTCAGGTTCAGGCCAGCGGTGCTTATAGCGCCAACGTTGATGCCCAACTGCGCCGTTATACGGTGCCAAGCTTCGGTGTCGTTGAGGGAAGCGTAAAGGGCGCATTGGGGTCTGACCCGAAAACCGGCGCGCTGACCGTGAATGGAGACGTGCAGGCGCAGGCGCTGCATCTTGAGAATGACACCGCGCGCGAGTTTCTGGGCGGTCGTCCGGTTCTGGATGTGTCGGTGCGCCAACTGGCTGACGGACGCATCGTGGTGCGGCGGGGCACGGTGCAGGCGCCGCGCTTCAATTTTAACGTCAATCGCGGCGTCTATGCGCCTGGCGGTACGATCGATCTGGTCGCAGAGGGCAAGTCGGCAGCCTATGGCGCGTTTGCCATTGCGGCGGCTGGCCCCGCCACGCGCCCGGCCGTGCGGGCAACGGCCGCCAATCCCGATCTGGGGCTGGGCCTGCGGAACATGAGCCTTGCTGCCGCGCCAGAGACGGGCGGCTATTTCGTCACGCTGGCAGGCCAGTCAAATCAGGGCGATCTGAATGGCCGTGCCCGGATCAGTCTCGACAGCGGGCCGATTGCAGCTGACATTGAAGAATTCCGCTTTGCCGACCTGACCTTGAAGGGCCGGGTTGCACAAACGCCGCAAGGCCCGCTTCAGGGCGCTCTGGCATTGAGCGGCGCGGGTCTTAATGGAAGGGTCAACCTTGCAGCCGAAGGCGGCGTGCAGCGGGCGGATGCCAACATTCAGGCCCTGCGCGCGCGCCCGCCCTTTTTCCCGGCGCTGGCGATCGGCGAGGGGCGGCTTCAGGCGAGTGTGCGCCTGCCTGAAAGTGGGCCGGATGTGAATGCCAGCCTTGCTGCACGGCTGATCCAGTATGGCGACTGGCGGATCGAGACGGCCTCGGGCACCGCAAATTTCACCAACGGAACGGGAACGGGGAAGCGGTCTCTGGCAGGGCGCTACAAGACCCCGTTCGAGATGGCCTTGTCTGCCACCATGCAGCCGAACCAGGCGCAAGTCGCCATGAATGGTTCTGTAAATGGCCGACGCATTCGTTTGGAAAACCCGGCGGTTGTGCAGAAAACCGGCACGGGTTGGCGTCTTGCGCCCACGACCGTTGCTTTTGCCGGAGGCCGCCTGAACCTTGAAGGCGAAAGCGGAGGGGCGACGCGGGCTCTGGCGTCCTGGTCGGGATTGAGCCTGCGCTTCCTCGATGCGATTGATCCGGAGCTTGGCTTCTCCGGCTCCTCGTCCGGCACTTTGCGTGTCCTCATGCCCTCTGGCGGGCAGACCCCCAATGCCGAGTTGCGGATGGTGATCAGCCAGTTGCAGCGGGCCGGGCTCACCGCCGTCTCGCCGCCGATGGACGTGGGCGTCAACGCTTCGTTGACGAACCGGCAAGCGGCCATGCGGATGCTGCTGCGCCATGAGAACGCCATGGTTGGCGCAATGCAGGCGCGCCTCAATCTGAACCCCGCCGCTGGCTGGGTCTGGACGGACCAGATCTGGCAGGCGCCGCTGGCGGGCGGTATGCGCTTTAGTGGCCCGGTGGAACTGCTCTGGGCCATGAGCGGCCTTAAGGGTCAGGAACTCACCGGTCCGCTGAATGTCACGGCCGATATGAGCGGCACCCTCTCTCAGCCGCAACTGCGGGGGGCTGTGAGCGCCTCGGGTGTGGAATATGAAAACACCTCCTTCGGCACCCGGATCAGAAATCTGGCGCTGGATGCCCGGTTCAACGGTTCACGGCTTCAGCTGGTATCGCTTGGCGGAACAACGCCGGGCGGGGGCAAGGTTTCGGCCAGCGGTTATGCCGATCTGAATCAGGCCCAGAATTTTCCGATGGACCTGACAATCGACCTTCGTCAATTCCGCGCCGCGCGCACCGATTCAATGGAGGCCACCATCAGCGGCCCCATTACCATCCGCCGTAACCAGAGCGGCCGGGTGATCGAGGGCAATCTGCGGATTGATGAGGCCCGGTATCGCATCGAGACCATGGCGGCGGCCGAGATTCCGCAGCTTGAAGTGACGCGGATGGGCGAGCAGCCGGTTCGTGTCGATACCGCGGCAAAGGCCGAGGAATCCGCGCTGAATTTCGATCTCAACGTGCGGGTGAGGGCCGAGAACCAGATCTTCATTCAGGGGATGGGCCTCGATTCTGAATGGAGCACGGACCTGAAGATTACAGGGCCGCTGTTCAGCCCGCAGATCAGCGGCAGGGCTGAGGTGGTGCGCGGCAACTATTCGTTCGCCAGTCGCCGGTTCGATCTGACCCGTGGCGTCATTCTTATGGCCGGTGCTTTCCCGCCTGATCCGACGCTCGATATCGAGGCGAGCGCGACCGTTAATAACATTGATGCACGGTTGATTGTGAAGGGCACGGCCCGGAAGCCGGAGATCAGCTTCTCCTCCGTGCCATCGCTGCCGGAAGACGAGATCCTCTCGCGCCTGCTGTTCGGAGGCCCCGCTGCCGAGCTGTCGGCAACGGAGGCGCTGCAACTGGCGGCGGCGCTGGCGTCTCTGGAAGGCGGCGGCGGGGGCGGCATCAATCCGCTGGGCAAGATGCGTCAGGCGGCCAATATCGATCGCCTGCGCATTGTCGGCGCGGATGAGGCGACCGGGCGCGGCACGTCTCTGGCGGTGGGTCAGTATCTGACGGATCAGGTGTATGTGGAAGTCTCCAGCGACAGCCACGGCAACACCCTGACCCAGTTGCAGATCGAGTTGACGCGGGCCCTTAGCATCCTGTCCCAGATCGGCCAGACCGGCGAGAGCAGTCTCCAGCTTCAGTACGCCAAGGATTACTGATCCGGCTGGTCTGCCGCGTGTCCAGCGCGTATGGGCCAGCGCGTACAGGGTGAGGCGTTTTCGCATCACGAAGCCGTGCTTGTGCAGGTTTAGCCGGAGGGCACGGACACAGTTGGGGCGCAAAGCGTTAAGAGGCCAGAACGGTGGCGCGTAAGCTTCAAGTGCGTCTTGAAATTATACGGCGTCGTTGGGCAATCGGGGAGATTCTGGAATGGCCGAAAAGAACACCAGTGTTAAATCGGGCGAGAGCAAGGCGGGCGGGGGCAAGCCTAATGCCCTGCAAAAGCCGTTGCAGCCGTCGGCTGAACTTGCGGCTGTCGTGGGGCAGGAGCCGCTGTCACGCGGCGAGGTGGTCAGCAAGGTATGGGATTACATTAAAAAGAATAATCTCCAGAACCCCGAGAACAACCGCGAAATTCTTGCCGATGAGAAGCTGAAGCCGGTTTTTGATAATCGCGACAAGGTCACCATGTTCGAGATGAACAAGCATCTCAGCAAGCATCTCAAGTAGCCGCTTCTACCCCTGAAAATTCACGGGTCAGTTGAGGGGGCAGATGAGGGGCGCTTTGGCAGATGCGTGGCCGGGGTTTAGGCATTCTGCCGTGCGGCCCACATCTGGCCGCCGATGAACGTGGCGCGCACGTGGCGGGCGGACAGGTCATGCCGCACGATTGCCCAGGGCTGGTTCAGGAGGCAGAGATCGGCATCGCTACCCGGTTCTATGCGGCGACGGCGGCGCAGGTTCTCCGGATCGCGCAGGTAGAGGTCGAGCGCTTCTTCTGGAGTCAGCGCCTCCTGTCCGGCGATGATATGGCCGGATTTCGTTCGGCGTGAAACGGCGGCGGCCATCGCCGCCCACGGGTCCGTGCCGCCGTATGGCGCATCGCTGCCGCCTGCGAGGGGAACGCCTGCCTCCAGAAAGGCGCGCAGCCGGTAAAGCACGGGCTGGAATTCAGGCTCCACCTCGCGCCGGTAAATGTCGCCGCGCTCGGCAATGAAATGGGGTTGGGAGACGACCGCAAGCCCCAGCCGGGCAATGCTTTCCACCAGATGGTCAGGCGCAACGCTGGCGTGTTCGATGCGGTCTCCGGGCTCGGCTCCGGCCTCATCAAACGCTGCCAGCGCGAACATCAGCTCAACGTCCGTGACGCAGTGAACCGCAACGGCGCGCCCGCGTGCATGAGCCTGTGCGATGAACGAGACGGCATCCTCCAGCGCGGGCAGGTTGGCATCGTGCAGATGCAGTTTGGCGGCCCCCAGTTTTAGAGCGGTTTGCGACCAGCTTGCAGCAGGTCGCCGCTCTAAGTATCTGGTTGGTCGCACTTTCTTAACCGCAGGATGTGCCATCCTGCTCGAAAGCTGCTCTAATGCGCCGTGCATATCTGCGGTCGTTAATTCCGGCTTTCCGGCCAGCATTACGCGTTGGGGCAGTGCGCCGCGTTCCTGCTCGGCGGCGAAGTGCCGGGCGATGACAGCATCGTTGGCAGGGGAGAGATCGGTGAGGCCCGTCACCCCAACCTGGGCCAGCATGGACCCGACATCCGCAAACGAGGGCAGAGTGCCGGAGAGCACGCGGCGCAGCCACGCATCTTCATCGAACAGGCGACCGGTCAAGCGCTCGCTGTCTCGCTCCAGCCCCGGCGGTGCGGGATGGCGTTTCAGAATGAGGTCAAGCCCGAGCGAGTTGAAAAACCACATGCGCCCGGTGCGGTGCTGAATGCGCACAGGGCGGTGGGGTGCCATTTGATCGAGCGTATCCCGGTCCAGCAGCCCGGCCACGCTTTCGTGATAGCCGGTGCCGCGCAGCCAGCCTGAGCCGGGCGTTTGCAGACGTGCCGTCAGGGCGTTTGCGTCGGTGACGTCAGGCGGGCCGCACGCGACGGAGTTGAGGGAGGCGGCGAGCGCTGCCACATGGATGTGGTGATCGTGCAGGCCCGGCAGGAGCAGGCCGCCGTTGGCATCGATCACTTCTTCGCCGGGATGGGGGGTAAGCGTGCCGATGGCGCTGATCCGCCCGGCATTCACCCGCACATCCTGAACCGTGCCGTCTTCCAGTTCGGCGCGACCGATCAGCATGGCGCGAGGCTGCCCAAAAGCCGGGACGTATCGGCCCCGAAGTCCGCAACCGGTTTGATGGAACGTTTGCAGGCTTGCGGGAATGGTGCGCCCTCCAAAAGCGCCCAGCGCGTCAAACACGCCTTCCAGCTTTCAGGGGCGCTGGCGTGTGTTTCCCGAACGGCCTTGGCGATCACGCCTGACATGGCAATGCCGAAGCGTCCGCCGTGTCCGGCGCTCCATTGCTTCAACGCGAGGTTCGCCGCGAACAGTCCCGTCAGGGGGTCGGCAACGGCGTCGCCCCCAAAGCCGGTTTTGCCGGTGGCAGCGTGCAGCGCGCGGCTAAGGCCACCGGCCACGCTGCAATCATCGCCAAAGCCAACCCAGTTGGCGGGCTCGCCGGTTGCGCCATGGGCGGTGATCGACACCCAGACGAGGCCGGGTTTTGCCTCTACGATTTTTGCGGCTTCTATGCCCAGTTGGGCAAGGGCGCGGGGGCGGGAGGCTTCGATTACAATGTCGGCGGTGGCCAGCAAGTCGTGCAGGGCGCGCATGTCTTCACGGGCCCGAAAATCCAGAACCACGCTCGCCTTGCCTTGATTGAGCAGGGCAAAGAAATCAGGAATGCCGCGGCGCATGCCATCTGGCCGGGTGCGGCTTTCCACCTTGATGACTTCGGCACCGGCCAGCCACAACAGGTGCCCCGTCAGCGGACCCGCCCACAGGGCCGAGAGATCAACGACGCGAGGTTTGCGATGTCCGGGTGGGGCGGCAGGCCGCCCTTCGGTCAGCACGGTGCAGGCGACGGGCGCGTGCGTTTCTGCTTCCTGCACGCGGGCAATCGCCAGCCCCATGAGGCGGCCGCGCTCGACCAGTTCCGCCGCATCGGCGCGGGCAATGCTGGCGGCAACGGCGGCGTCATCCTGCGGGTCGAGCCGGTCGATCTCAAGGAGGGCGGGCAGCATGTCCCGATCGTCCGGGCGGGACAGATTGAGCGCCACCGTGTCGCCGCGTGCCTCATACAGGCGGCACCCGCCCCCGGCGGAGATAAGGCCGGGAATGCGATATCCGCCAAGCATGGCGCGCTCGCACAGCAAGGTCTGGCCGCTGAGGGCTGCCAGCGCCTCAGCGCCGGTTCGGCCCGCCAGTTCGGTCAGCAGGCGGTCTGCCCAGCCCGCAAGGGGGATTTCGTTTCCGTTGATTGCGCCTGGATCTGGAATAGCGCCCGAACCTCTCGTCTCAGCAACTTGCCCATTTCATTGTAGGGAAGCGCATCCAGTTCAACAATATGCTCAGGCACGCGCGAGGAGCGCAGGCGAGAGCGGATGAGGTCGCGCAATTCCTGATCGCTCGGGCGGTCATGGTAGGGCTTGAGCGCAATGGCGATGCCGACGGCCTCGCCCCATTCCAGCGAAGGAACGCCGACGGCGGCGGCATCGGC
>JAEZBH010000139.1 GCA_023427285.1 Pseudomonadota bacterium | reverse complement strand
GCAGCGGCGCAGGAAGGCGTCCGGCAGTTCCTTCTCGTTGTTCGAGGTGATGATGACGATGGGGCGATTGTGCGCCTTAACCGTCTCGCCGGTCTCGTAAACATGGAACTCCATGCGGTCCAGTTCCTGAAGCAAATCGTTCGGGAACTCGATATCGGCCTTGTCGATTTCGTCGATGAGCAGAACCGGGGTCTCCGGCGCGGTGAACGCCTCCCACAGCTTGCCGCGACGGATGTAGTTGGAAATGTCGTGGACCTTGGGGTCGCCGAGCTGGGAGTCGCGCAGGCGGCTGACCGCGTCATACTCATAAAGCCCCTGCTGCGCCTTGGTGGTGGACTTCACGTGCCACTCGATCAGCGGGGTGTTGAACGCCTTGGCGACTTCAATCGCCAGAACGGTTTTGCCCGTGCCCGGTTCACCCTTCACCAGCAGCGGCCGACGCAGCGTTGCAGCGGCATTGACGGCGACCTTCAGGTCGTCGGTGGCGACATAGTTGGACGTGCCCGTAAAGCGCATGCTCATCTCTTTTTCGCTGAATGACGCACGAATAGGTTCCGGCACCCTAAAGGGCGGCGGCATGTTCGACAATCCGGCGTGTTCGGCAGGTTTGAAGGCGCAGCGCAGTTAACGCCGGAGGGATGAATTCCGCCAAGATGAGGTAGGGCGGGATCAGTTCGTGCGCTTGGTCAGCGTGCGGCCCCGGTCTGCCAGCATGGACCAGAAGGTCGCCTGAAGCGCCAATGCCTGGCCGACGCCGAACAGCAATCCACGACGCGCCGCTTGCGACTGGGCAATGGTGCTGAGGTGGCGCGCAAGGGCGGGCGGGGGGAGCATCGACGTCTCGGACAGGCCGTCCAGACCGGCAATGTTGATCGCGGGCTGGCCGGCAGACGGCGCAATCCGCAGCATCTGGCTGATCTGGGAGGTGAGGCGAAGCCAGGACATGGTGATGACAACGCCCGTGCCGAGCGCACAGCCGCTGCGCTCTGATTCCAGCAGAATCTCGATGCGGCGACGGTGGGCCAGAGCATTGGCTTCTGCCGTGGTCAGCCCGGCGCGCAGGCGGGTGGGGCCAACCGCAACCGCCAGACGGCGAATGCAATCAGCATCCGTGACGGACGAGCCGAACAGGGACTCTGAAAGCTCTGTGGGCGAGAGGTCCGATTCCAGCTGGTCTTTCAGGTTGGCGGCCATCTGGATGGCATGAGCGGGCCAGCCGTGGCTGGAAATGGCAAAGAGGTGGGCAAAGTCCGCCAGCAGGCAGGATGTCTTCTCCCACGAAGAGGCTGAAAGCTCGGTCAGATAGTTCGGGAACAGCGCGGGCTCGCTCTTGAGCCCGTCGAGCAGATGATATGCGAATTCCTGACCCGACGCATACTGGTGGGCCGCGTTGTTCCAGGGCGAGGCAGCCTGACGCCGGAGAGCGTCCGGGCCCATCGCGCCGGTTACGTGTGGGTCTTTCAGTCGGTAGGTCATGTCGGCTGTAAGTTTATGGCCCGATGATTAAGAGGTGTTTAATTCAATGGAAATTTGACGATCGAATTGTTCATCAGGCGCAAAAAGAAAACGCCCCGGAGGGGAACTCCGGGGCGTTGGTCTGATGGATGCGCTTCCGATCAGGTGTCGAGGAAGCTGCGCATCTTGCGCGAGCGGGACGGGTGCTTGAGCTTGCGCAGCGCCTTCGCCTCGATCTGACGGATACGTTCGCGGGTCACCGAGAACTGCTGGCCCACTTCTTCCAGCGTGTGATCGGTGTTCATGCCGATGCCGAAGCGCATGCGCAGCACGCGCTCCTCACGCGGGGTGAGAGAGGCCAGAACGCGGGTAACGGTTTCCTTGAGGTTGCCGTGAATGGCGGCATCCAGCGGAATGACCGCGTTCTTGTCCTCGATGAAGTCGCCCAGGTGCGAATCCTCCTCGTCGCCGATCGGCGTTTCGAGCGAGATCGGCTCCTTGGCGATCTTCATGACCTTGCGCACCTTCTCCAGCGGCATGGAGAGACGCTCTGCCAGTTCCTCCGGCGTCGGCTCGCGGCCGATTTCGTGCAGGATCTGACGGCCGGTGCGCACCAGCTTGTTGATCGTCTCGATCATGTGAACCGGGATGCGGATGGTGCGGGCCTGATCCGCAATCGAGCGGGTAATGGCCTGCCGGATCCACCAGGTGGCATAGGTCGAGAACTTGTAGCCGCGGCGGTATTCGAACTTGTCCACCGCCTTCATGAGGCCGATGTTGCCTTCCTGAATGAGATCCAGGAACTGAAGGCCGCGGTTGGTGTACTTCTTGGCGATGGAGATCACGAGGCGCAGGTTGGCCTCCACCATCTCCTTCTTGGCGATGCGGGCTTCGCGCTCGCCCTTCTGCACCATCGTGACGATGCGGCGGAATTCTTCGATATCCACGCCCGAGATGTTGGCAACTTCGGCGACCTGACCGCGCAGGTTGTCGATGTTGGCGCGCTCGGCGGTGATGAAGTTGTCCCAGTTCTTGCTGAGCTTGGCGACGCGGTCGATCCAGCCTTCCTCAAGCTCGTTGCCCAGGTATTCGTCGAGGAACGACTGGCGCGGAATGCGGTAACGCTCGGCAAGGCGCAGGGCCTGGCCGCCCAGCGACATCAGGCGCTTGTTCAGGCCGTAGAGCTGGTCAACCAGCGCCTCGATCTTGCTGTTGTTGAACTGCACGCTCTCAACGAGCGCGGTCAGTTCCTCGCGCAGCTTCTGATACTTCTTCTCGTTGGCCTGACCGAAGTCTTCGCCAGCGTGAATGGCCTCAAGGCGCTGTTCCTGAAGCTTGGAGAACTTCTTGTGAGCGGCGGTGATCTGGGCGAACTTTTCCAGAGCCTGCGGCTTCAGCACTTCTTCCATCGCGGCGAGGGAGAGGGTGTTGTCCTCTTCCTCTTCCTCGAAAGCCGGACGCTGGGCGCGGCGCTCGGTGAAGTTCTCGTCGTCGTCGTTGGACGCGACTTCCTCTTCTTCCTCCTCGTCTTCCTTGTAGGCGACGGTCGGCAGGTCGGAGTCGCTCTCGTCGCCCTCAACCTGGGCTTCGCTCGGCTCCTTGGAGAGCATGGCGTCCAGATCGAGGATTTCGCGCAGCAGGATTTCGCCGTTGTTCAGCGCTTCAGACCACTCGATGATGGCCTTGAAGGTGAGGGGGCTCTCGCAAAGCCCGGCGATCATGGTGTCGCGGCCGGCCTCGATGCGCTTGGCGATGGCGATTTCGCCCTCGCGGGACAGAAGCTCGACGGCGCCCATTTCGCGCAGGTACATGCGCACCGGGTCATCGGTGCGGTCCAGCGCGGTTGATTTCTTCTCAACGATCGGCGCGTCGCCGCCGTCGTCATCGCCGTCAACTGCGGCGTCGATCTCCTGAACCGACGGCTCTTCCGCCTCGGCATCCTCCGGATCGTCGCCTTCGATGACGTTGATGCCCATCTCGTTGAGCATGGCCATGATGTCCTCGATCTGCTCGGAGGACATCTGCTCTTGAGGAAGGTTGGCGTTCAGCTCGTCGTAGGTGATGTAACCGCGCTCTTTGGCGCGCGCGATCATACGCTTCACCGACGCTTCGCTGACGTCGACGATCGGGGCGTCACCGGTTTCTTCAGACGCGTCTTCGGTCTTTTCCGCTTCCTGGCGTTTCACCATCTTACTCAAGTCCTTAGTGCCGACCCATTTGCTGCCAGGTCTGACAGCTCACGTTCGATTGTTGCACGCTCCTGCGCAATTCTCATCGGCCGGAGCAGTGTGTCATCATCGTCCGGCCGAACGGCCGATTGTGCTTCCGCCAATTCCGCATCCAGCGCGTATAGTCGCGTCACGGCATGCAAGACATGGGCGAAATCTGATTCCGCCTGCTCGGGGCTCGTATCCCCTCGTGAGAATGAGAAAAGTTTTTGCCGTGTCCGGAGTCCCGCAAGCTGCCGCCCAAACCCATCTGCGGTTAATGTGTGGTCGAGTCGGGTCTTGTCAAGGTCAGGCAGGCGAATCGATGCTTCAAGCATCCGCCCGATGAGCCGCGCCAGTTCAGGGTCCACGTAAGGGAACCGCTCAATTTCCTCGTGGTAACGGTCCAGCCACTCCGGATGTTCCAGCAAACCAAGAACGATTTCATGCTCTGTGGAGGGGGGAATGTGGGGGTTGCGGATCAGTTGCGTGGCAACCCGCGTCTCCTGCCGGGCAGACGGCGGAGGCCCGAAATTGCGCCCCTGGAAGCGCTTCTGAAAGCGCCCTTCGCTGCGCGGGGAGCCGCCTTCGCGATCTGGCTCCCGGCCTGTTAACTGATCGAAACGATTGAGGAATTCGCGGCGATACAGCTCCGAGACCTGCTTGTCCGCAATGGCGGAAGCGCGGCCCATCAGGTTCTGGCGCAGGGCGGCTCTGCCCTCTGGCGTGCCCAGTTGCGCCTCTGCCATTTCGGTGCGCCAGAGCAGGTTGACCAGCGGTTCGGCATCCCCTGCAAGGGCGAGCAAAGCCTCCTTGCCGCCGGAGCGAACTAGGTCGTCCGGGTCCTTGCCTTCGGGCAGGGTGATGAAGCGCAGACTCTTCCCGGCTTCGAGTAGGGGCAGTGCCCGGTGACCGGCGCGAATCGCAGCGCGTTGGCCCGCCGAATCACCATCGAAGCACAAAATCGGCTCGGCAGTGATTCGCCACAGGCGTCGCAGGTGGTCTTCGGTGAGCGCGGTGCCAAGCGGCGCCACGGCTGCCTCGATGCCTGCCTGGGCCAGCGTGATGACGTCCAGATACCCTTCCACCACGAAGATGCGCCCGGATTTGCGGCCCGGCGGCCCGGCGAGATCGATGTTGTAGAGGGTGCGCCCCTTGTCGAAGAGCGGCGTATCCGGCGAGTTCAGGTATTTGGGCTGGCCATCGCCCATGATGCGCCCGCCAAAGGCGATGACGCGTCCGCGCCCGTCGCGAATCGGAAACATGATCCGGTTGCGAAAACGATCATAAGGCGTGCGATCTTCGGCGGCGATGACAAGGCCGGCTTCGATCAGCATGGCCTCGGTTGCGCCCTTGGCGAGCAGCGCCGACTTGAGCGCGTCTCGCTTGTCCGGCCCAAAGCCGATGCCGAAGCGCCGGATGGTCTCCGGCAACAGGCCGCGCCGCTGGAGATAGTTGCGCGCCTCAGCGCCTGCGATGCCCTGTAGCTGTTCGGCAAACCAGCTTTGGGCCGCCGCCATGACATCTATAAGGCCTTTCAGGCGCTCGTCCTGTTCCCGGCTGCCGCGGGTCTCGCGCGGCATTTCCAGTCCAGCCTCGTTTGCCAGTTGCTCCACGGCTTCGCGGAACGTGCGCCCCTCGGCATCGCACAGGAAGCGAACCACATCGCCATGCGCGCCGCAGCCGAAGCAGTGGTAAAAGGCCTTCTCGTCGTTGACGTAGAAGCTCGGCGTCTTCTCGTTGTGAAACGGGCAGCAGCCCTTCCACTCTCGCCCGGCGCGATGGAGCTTCACCTTGCGGCCGACCACGGCACTCATCGGCACGCGGGCGCGGATCTCATCAAGGAAGGCGGGCGAGATGCTCATGGAGCCTCAATCCTAAAGCGAAAGCCGAGCGCCGGGAAAGGCTTATCGTGTGTTCTGCTTCGGTGGAACCAGAATGCCGCGTCATTGGCGCGCCCTTGCGTACATCAAGGGGCGCTGCTCTGCGGCGGGAATCCTGAAAATGGCGAGCCGCGCCTCACCCTGCAAGGGCAGGGGCGCGGCTCATTGTATCCTGCGGGTTTATCGTGCGGGCTGCCTGGGTGTGCCCCGCAACGGGATCAGCCTGCGAGAGCGGCTTTCACCAGTCCGCCAGCCATGCCCATGTCGATCTGACCGGCGTAACGCTCCTTGAGAGCGCCCATGACACGGCCCATATCCTTGGGCGAAGTTGCGCCGAGCTCGGCAACAAGCGCAGCGATCGCCGTCTTGGCCTCTTCTTCGGACATGGTGGCGGGCAGGAAGCGCTCAAGAACGGCAAGCTCTGCGCGCTCCACTTCGGCAAGCTCCGTGCGTCCGCCTTTCTCGTACATATCGATCGACTCGCGACGCTGCTTGACCATCTTGGTCAGCACCTCGATAACCAGCGTGTCGTCGTTGGCGGGCGCTTCGGATGTGCGCAGTTCGATATCGCGGTTCTTGATCGCGGCCTGAGCCATGCGCAGGGTCGAAACGGTCTGGGTGTCCTTGGCCTTCATGGCCTCAACGAGCGCTTGCTTGATGGCATCGCGGATCATGCGGGCGGAATCCTGCTGTTTTGGGAAAGAGCGGATCATAACGGCAAATGGCTTGTTTTTCAACCAAAAACGATATGCTAAGTGGTTGAAATTATTGGAAAATTTAAATTTCGTCTTTTCCTTGACACGAAGGGCTTGGGTCAATAGAGACGCCGCAATTTGCCCGGCCCCAATTGCTCGGGTAAACCCTGAAAACGCTTTATGTAAGAGAGGTGCCCGGTGACTGAGACTGCCGCTGCCAAACACACCGACGCGCCCATTGGAGCCACTGCCGTTCTTGCCCTTGCCGATGGTACCCTGTTCTGGGGCCAGGGCTTCGGCGCGACCGGCGAAAACGTGGGCGAGGTATGCTTTAATACGGCGATGACCGGCTATCAGGAGATCATGACCGATCCTTCCTACGCCGGACAGATCATCACCTTTACCTTTCCCCATATCGGTAACGTGGGTGCCAACCAGGAAGATATCGAGGCAATCACCCCGTTTGCTCTCGGTTGCGTCATGCGTGAGCCCATCACGCACGAGGCGAACTTCCGGGCGGAACGGAACTTCAACGACTGGCTGAAGTCAAACGGGCTGATCGGTATTGCCGGCGTCGATACCCGCCGCCTGACCCGCTACATCCGCGCCAATGGCGCGCCCAACGGCGTGATTGCCCACAACCCCGAGGGCAAGTTCGACGTCGAGGCGCTGATCAATAAGGCCAAGGGCTGGTCGGGCCTCGTCGGCCTTGATCTGGCAAAGGTTGTCTGGGCACGCCAGACCTACCAGTTCGATGAGACCAACTGGGAACTGGGCAAGGGCTTCAGCAAGCTTGAAAACCCGGTGAAGCATGTGGTCGCGCTCGACTACGGCGTGAAGAAGAGCATTCTGCGCAACCTGGCCTCGACCGGCGCGCGGGTTACGGTTCTGCCGGGCGATTCGACCTACGAAGAGGTCATGGCGCACAACCCGGACGGCATCTTCCTCTCCAACGGTCCTGGCGACCCGGCTGCAACCGGCGAATATGCCGTGCCGGTCATTCAGAAGCTGGTTGAAACCGGCAAGCCGATCTTCGGCATCTGCCTTGGTCACCAGCTGCTGGGTCTGGCTGCCGGCGCCCAGACGTACAAGATGCATCAGGGCCATCGCGGTGCGAACCACCCGGTGAAGGATCTGGAGACCGGCAAGGTGGAAATCACCGTGATGAACCACGGCTTCTCCATCGACGCCAAGTCGCTGCCGTCCAATGTGGAGCAAACCCAAGTGTCGCTGTTCGACGGCACGCTGTGCGGTCTGCGCTACACGGACAAGCCGGTGTTCTCGGTTCAGCACCACCCCGAGGCTTCTCCGGGCTCGCAGGACAGCTTCTATCTGTTCTCGCGGTTCATGGACCTCATGAAGGGTTGATGATGACGCAGCGCGGTGGACATCAGTGGGGCTCGCGCCGACGGCAGGCATCCAGTGCCTGGTCTCGTGTCGGTCGTCTTGACGCGCCCGTGATGGACGCTGCCGCGCGGCGCATCCAACTGTTCAGCCATTACGCCGGAATGCTCGGCGAGCATGCGACCCCTCAGCTGTCTGCCCCCCAGATCGCTGACCAGCAGCTCTGCCATTCCCCCTCTCTGCAGCCCGCCGCCCCTCGTTTCCCCGTGCTGGTCTACAGCCGGACGGAAGCCGGGCCGGGCGACGGCACTCAAGCAGGATAAAAGACGGTTATGCCTAAACGTACCGACATCTCCTCCATCATGATCATCGGCGCCGGTCCCATCGTGATCGGTCAGGCGTGCGAATTCGACTACTCCGGCACGCAGGCGTGCAAGGCGCTGAAAGAGGAGGGGTATCGGATCATTCTGGTCAACTCCAACCCGGCGACGATCATGACCGATCCGGATCTGGCGGACGCGACCTACATCGAGCCGATTACGCCCGAGATCGTGGCGAAGATCATCGAGAAGGAACGCCCGGACGCCGTGCTGCCGACCATGGGCGGCCAGACCGCGCTGAACACGGCGCTGGCGCTGGCCAATGACGGCACGCTGGAGAAGTTCGGCGTTGAGCTGATCGGTGCTGACGCCGAGGCCATCGACAAGGCCGAGGACCGCCTGAAGTTCCGCGACGCGATGGACAAGATCGGTCTGGAATCGGCCCGCTCGCGCATTGCGCACACGCTGGAAGAAGCGCTGGAAGCCCTTGAATACACGGGCCTTCCGTCGATCATTCGCCCGTCGTTCACCATGGGCGGCACGGGCGGCGGCGTTGCTTACAACCGTGACGAGTTCATCCAGATCGTGACCGGCGGTCTTGAGGCTTCGCCGACCACCGAAGTGCTGATCGAGGAATCGCTGCTCGGCTGGAAAGAGTATGAGATGGAAGTCGTGCGTGACCGCAACGACAACGCCATCATCATCTGCTCCATCGAGAACATCGATCCGATGGGCATCCACACGGGTGACTCGATCACTGTCGCGCCGGCGCTGACGCTGACCGACAAGGAATACCAGATCATGCGCAACGCCTCGATCGCGGTGCTGCGCGAGATCGGCGTTGAGACCGGCGGCTCGAACGTTCAGTTCGCCGTGAACCCGGCCAATGGCCGTCTGGTCGTCATCGAAATGAACCCGCGCGTGTCGCGCTCCTCGGCGCTGGCATCCAAGGCGACCGGCTTCCCGATCGCCAAGGTCGCGGCCAAGCTGGCCGTCGGCTACACCCTCGATGAAATCATGAACGACATCACCGGCGTGACCCCGGCGTCGTTCGAGCCGACCATCGACTACGTCGTCACCAAGATCCCGCGGTTCGCGTTCGAGAAGTTCAAGGGCGCCGAGCCGCTGCTGACCACCGCCATGAAGTCGGTGGGCGAAGTGATGGCCATTGGTCGCTGCTTCAAGGAGTCGGTGCAGAAGGCCCTGCGCGGCCTTGAGACCGGCCTTGACGGCTTCGACGACGTGGACATCGACGGCAACAGCCGCGAGGCCCTGTCTAACGCTCTGGCGCGTCCGACGCCGGATCGGCTGCTGATTGTCGCTCAGGCCTTCCGCGAGGGCTTCACGGTCGATGAGATCCACGCGATCACCAAGTACGAGCCGTGGTTCCTGCGCCAGATCGAGGAGATCGTGGCAGACGAGGCCAAGGTGAAGGCCAATGGCCTGCCGCAGGACCCCAAGGCGCTGCGCGAGCTGAAGGCTGCCGGTTTCTCTGACCGCCGTCTCGCCACGCTTACGGCTAAGACCGAGAACGAAGTGGCCGCGCTGCGCCGTGCGCAGGGCGTGACCCCGGTGTTCAAGCGCATCGACACCTGCGCCGCCGAGTTCGAGGCTCAGACCCCGTACATGTACTCCACCTACGAAGCGCCGGTGTTCGGTGCGGTCGAATGCGAGTCCATGCCGACCACGGCCAACAAGATCGCCATTCTGGGCGGTGGTCCGAACCGCATCGGCCAGGGCATCGAGTTCGACTACTGCTGCTGCCACGCGTGCTTTGCACTGACGGACGCCGGGTTCGAGACCATCATGGTCAACTGCAACCCGGAGACGGTGTCGACCGACTATGACACCTCCGACCGTCTGTACTTCGAGCCGCTGACGCAGGAAGACGTGATCGAGCTTCTGCGCACGGAGCAGAAGAACGGTACGCTGAAGGGCGTGATCGTGCAGTTCGGCGGCCAGACCCCGCTGAAGCTCGCTCAGGCGCTGGAAGATGCCGGTATCCCGATCCTCGGCACCTCGCCGGATGCGATCGATCTGGCCGAAGACCGTGAGCGCTTCGCGGCACTGGTTGAGGAACTGGGCCTGAAGCAGCCTGCCAACGGCATCGCCCGTTCGCGTGAGGAAGCCATCGAGGTTGCCGAGCGTATCGGTTATCCGGTGCTGATCCGTCCGTCCTACGTGCTGGGCGGCCGCGCGATGGAAATCGTTGAGACCACCGCGCAGCTGGAAACCTACATCCGCGAAGCGGTGCAGGTCTCGGGCACCTCGCCGGTGCTGATCGATCAGTACCTGCGCGACGCCATCGAGGTGGACGTGGATGCTCTGGCTGACGGCACCGACGTGTTCGTCGCTGGCGTGATGCAGCACATCGAGGAAGCCGGCGTTCACTCCGGTGACTCGGCCTGCTCGCTGCCGCCGTACAGCCTGTCGGCTGAAATCATCGCCGAGCTGAAGGAAGAGACCCGCAAGCTGGCGCTGGCGCTGAAGGTGCGCGGTCTGATGAACGTGCAGTACGCAGTGAAGGACGGCGAGATCTACCTCATCGAGGTGAACCCGCGCGCTTCCCGCACCGTGCCGTTCGTCGCCAAGACCATCGGTCTGCCGATCGCCAAGATCGCGGCCCGCATCATGGCAGGCGAGAGCCTGGCCTCCTTCAACCTCAGCGAAAAGCCGCTCAAGCACATCGCTGTGAAGGAAGCCGTCTTCCCGTTCGCTCGTTTCCCCGGCGTCGATCCGGTGCTGTCGCCGGAAATGAAGTCGACGGGCGAGGTCATGGGTCTGGACTCCTCGTTCGAGGCGGCCTTTGCCAAGTCTCAGCTGGGCGCTGGCGTCAAGCTGCCGCTGGAGGGGACCGTGTTCGTTTCGGTGAAGGACCACGACAAGGTTCAGATGGTCGAGCCGGTGCGCAACCTGGTGGCCATGGGCTTCAACGTCATCGCAACCAGCGGCACGGCCTCCTACCTGAAAGAGCAGGGTGTCGAGGTCGGCGTGGTGAACAAGGTGGCCCAGGGTCGTCCGCACATCGTTGACTTCCTGAAGGACGGCAAGGTGCAGATGGTGTTCAACACCACTGAAGGCGCGCAGGCGCTCAAGGACAGCCACTCGATCCGCTCGACGGCGCTGTACGGCAAGGTTCCCTACTTCACGACTGCCGCGGCTTCCGCTGCCGTTGTGAAATCCATTCAGGTCTTGCGTCAGCACGCCCTTGATGTTCACAGCCTCCAGTCCTACAATTCATAAGGATCGGGAGGGGGATCGGTCTCACCGATCCTTGAAGATTTGAGTGACGCCGTGGGCGGTCGTGATGAACCGCCCACTGGTGTCTTTTTCTTTGTGTGAGCCATGAGGAGCGTGAAGGATGGCCACCCTTGAGAAGTTTCCGATGCTGGCTGAGGGCTTTGAGGCCCTGCAGGCTGAGTTGCACCGCCTGAAGGCGGTGGAGCGCCCAGCGATCGTCGAGGCGATTGAGGAAGCGCGTGCGCACGGCGATCTCTCTGAGAACGCCGAGTATCACGCTGCCAAGGAACGTCAGGGTCAGATCGAGGCGAGCATCGCCGAGATGGAAGACCGCCTGAGCCGCGCTCAGGTGATCGACCCGAAGCGTTTGTCCGGCGACAAGGTCGTGTTCGGCGCGACGGTGTCCCTGCTGGACGAGGACGACAAGGAAGTCGTGTACCAGATCGTGGGTCAGTATGAAGCTGATGCCAAGTCTGGCCGGATTTCCTATTCCTCGCCGCTGGGCAAGGCCCTGATCGGCCGCCGGGTCGGCGACGAGGTTGAGGTAATCACCCCGTCGGGCGAGAAGTATTACGAAATCGCCAAGCTGGAATTCAAATAATCCAGTCTTGAGATGCATTTGCTCCTGCGGGAGCGCGTGTATGAATGAACGAAGCGGGTTGCGGCGGTTGCTGCCACCCGCTTTTTTCATGACAAATTATGCCTAATATAAATTCATGAAATATAAACCGGTCCGATTTACTCCGGTGCAATCGCTGATTGATGATTGCCGGAGGGGGCGTGGCATATTCATCTGTATCTGAAGCTCAGGCATCTATATCCGAAGCAAAGGGGGGCAGTCGTTTGCTCCGCTGGCTGAGGGATCTGGGCGTTCCGTACAAGCTGTTCCTCACCTACGCGATTATCGTTGCCGTCATCTTCTGTCTGTCCGCTTTTACGGCCTTCAGCAGCTTCCTGACGCGCAAGGATGTCTCGGATCTGGCGGTTCTGGCACGCCATGCCGTTGATCTGAGCGAGGCTGAGCTGGACGCCCTGACCGCGCAGGACCGTATCAAACAGTATGTCATCAGCCCGGATGCGGCGACCGCCGATCAGGTGCGCGAGAAGCTGGAAGGTGCGGCAGCAGGGCTGGAGACGTCATCGGGCATCCTGACCGAACTCGGCGAGGCTGAGGAACTGGAGCGGACCCGGAAATATCTGACGGCATTTCAGGCATCGTTTGACCGGATCGCCTCCAGCCAGATGCAGATCCAGAAGGTGGATGAGGCGACGCTCCAGCAATTGGGGCCGTCGATTGCAGGCACCCTGCGTGACATCATGACGGCCTCTTATCGCAACAGCGACCCGCGCGCGGCCTATTATGCCGGTCGGGCGCTAGATCAGTATATGCAGGTGCGGATCGATGTGGCCCGGTTCATCTCCTCCGGGCGGAAAAGCGATGCAGACTCGGCGCGCTCCAACCTCCTCAATCTGGAAGAGGCCCTGAACCAGCTGTACGGAGTTCTCTCGTCTCGCGCCATGCGGCGGCAGGCCGATCAGGTGATCGCCAATCTGGTCACTTACGATGAGGGCTTCAGTACGCTGGCGAAGCTGACCGAAGAGCGCGATGGCGAGGTGAGCGCCATTCTCTCCCAGACGGGACCGGCGTTCGAGCACAGCATTGATACGCTTCGTCAGGCGCTGGTGGATCATCAGGATGCCTCGGCGACGTCCACCATCAGCCAGTTGATGCTGGTGATGTGGCAATCCGGTATTGCCAGTATGGTCGGAATTGCGCTGGCCATTGGCGCGGCGCTCATGGCGCTGAAATTCATCGTCAATCCGATCCGCACCATGGCGGAGGCCATGCACCGGCTGGCCGCGGGGGATCGGGCGATTGACGTGGGCAATACGGCCCAGGGCGACGAGATCGGCGAAATGGCGAGGGCGGTGCAGGTGTTCAAGGACAATGCCATCGCCATGGAGGAGCTTCAGGCGGAGCAGGCGGCCAAGGAGGCGGAGCAGCGCGAGGCTGAACTGCGCGAGCGCGAAGCCGCAGACGAGCGTCGCCGCCAGCGCGAGCAGGAGCGTCAGGCAGCCGAGGAAGAGAAGCGGCGTCTGTTGTCGGAAATGGCGGATCATTTCGAGTCCAGCGTCAAGCATGTGGTGGAGATTGTCTTCGGCACGGCCCGCCGTATTGAGGATATGGCCCGTCTTGCCTCTGACTCGGCGCAGAACAGCGTGATGATTGCCGCCGATGTCGCCTCGACGTCAGAGCAGGCCAGTCAGAGCGTGGCGACCGTGGCGGCAGCAACCGAGCAAATGTCTCACTCCATCTCGGAGGTGTCCTCGCAAGTGGCCTCCTCGACCAGTATTGCCAAGCGTGCGGTTGAGCGGGCAAAGCGAACGGATGAGATCGTCGCCAGTCTGGCCAGCGATGCGCGCCGCATCGGCGAGATTGTCAGCATCATTCAGAACATTGCCGGTCAAACCAATCTGCTGGCGCTGAACGCAACCATCGAGGCGGCACGGGCGGGTGAGGCCGGGCGCGGCTTTGCGGTGGTGGCCTCGGAAGTGAAGGCGCTGGCCACCCAGACGGCAGGCGCGACCGACGAGATTGCCCAGCAGATCAACTCGATCCAGACCGTGACGAACGAAGCGGTGGACGCCATTCGCGAAATTCAGGAAATCATCAACGAAGTCAGCGCCTTGTCTTCCAGCGTTGCCGCCGCCGTTGAGGAGCAGGCGGCAACGACGCAGGAGATCTCCCGCAACACCCAGCACGCAGCACAGGGCACCCATGAGGTTGTCAGCAACATCCTGATGGTGCGCGATGGGGTGGATTCCACGGGAGAGGCCGCGCAGGAGTCGCTGCGGGCGGCGGCGGAGCTGGCCGAGCAAGCCGCAATGCTGCAAGGCGAGGTTGACCGCTTCCTGGAGCGGGTGCGTGCGGCTTGACGCCCTTTGAAGGGGCAGAGGATTGAGGGGAGGGTCGCCGCACTTGAAGAGATGCGGCCTACGCTTTAGCTAGAAAGCGTGACACCTGAACCTTCCTCATTGCCCGCCGCGCCGGTTACCCGGTTCATCATTCTGGCTTGCGTCCTGGTTGAAGTGGCGTTCATGGTCCTGCCCTTCCCGGCGGATCAGCGGCTGGCCTACGCCATGGCGCTGGTTCCGGCGAGGGTGACGCTGATGCCCGCCGCAGGCGCGATCACGCTGGTGACGTCGCAGTTCCTGCATGCAGGCTGGTTCCATCTGCTTGCCAACATGGTGTTCTTGTGGGCTGTGGGGCGTCCGGTCGAGTGGGTTCTGGGCGGACGGCGCTTCCTGGTGCTCTATCTGCTGACGGGTGTTCTGGGTGGCATTTTCCAGACGCTGTCGGAGCCCATGTCCACCGTTCCGGTTATGGGTGCAAGCGGTGCCATTTCCGGCATGCTCGCCATCTATGCGCTGCTGTTCTCGCAGAGCAAGGTGGCTCCCCGGCAGATCCTTGGCATACAGGTCTCGGGGCAGGTGCTGCGGATGCTGTGGTTTGCAGTGGCCTGGATCGGCATTCAGTTGATGATCGCCGTCATCTTCAATTCCGGCTCCATGGGCGGCATTGCGATCTGGGCCCACATTGGCGGCTTTCTGGCAGGCCTTGTTTTGGGTGTGCCCTACATCCGTCGCAAAAGGC
>JAEZBH010000135.1 GCA_023427285.1 Pseudomonadota bacterium | reverse complement strand
ATGGACATGACCGTGACCGTGCGTTTGCGGCTGGACCCGCAGGGGCGGATTCTCGATCAGCCCGTCGTGGTGGGGCAGACCGGCGCAAGCGCAGGCAACCAGGCCTATGCGCAGGCGCTGGCCAGCGCGGCGCGCCGGGCGATCCTGCGCTGTGCGCCCTATAATCTTCCTGCTGATCTGGCCCCCGTGTGGGCGGGGCAGGAAATGGAACTGAACTTCGATCCATCGCGCCTGATGTGAAAGGTTGAGCCGTGAAACGTTTGCTTGTTGCAGCAATAGCCGCGCTGATGGCCGCGGCGTCTCCCGCCCACGCCGTTTTGAAGATCGACGTGACCGGCGGCGTGGTGCAGCCGGTGCCGGTCGCGGTGCCGGCCTTCCCCGGCACGGCGGAGGTTGCAACTCCCGCCGGTTCGACCGGGGAGCTGGGCCAGCAGATCGCCAAGGTGATCTCGGCCAATCTGGAGCGCTCCGGCCTGTTCCGGCCGATCGACCCGCGCGCCTTCACCACCCGCGTGACGCCGGGCGATGCCTCGGCCCCGCAGTTCGCTGCCTGGCGCACCGTTGCCGCGCAGGCGCTGGTGACCGGCTATGTGCAGCCCAACCCTGACGGCTCGCTGCTGGTGGCCTGCTACGTCTATGACGTGTTCGGCGAGGAGGAGATGGGCCGCACCGGCTTTACCGCCCGCAACCCGCGCGACTGGCGGCGCACGGCCCACAAGTGCTCCGACTTCGTTTACGAGAAGATCACCGGCGAGAAGGGCTACTTCGACAGCCGCCTGGTGTACGTGAGCGAGAGCGGCCCCAAGACCAACCGCATCAAGCGCCTGGCCATCATGGATCAGGACGGCGAGAATCACCGCTTCCTGACTTCGGGCCAGAGCATGGCGCTGACCCCGCGCTTCTCGCCGACGCAGCAGCAGATCGCCTATCTCTCGTTCTTCCAGAACAAGCCGCGCGTGTTCCTCTATGATCTGAACAGCGGTCGTCAGGAAGTGATCGGCGACTTTCAGGGCATGAGCTTTGCCCCGCGCTTCTCGCCGGACGGCAACTCGGTGCTCCTCAGCCTCAGCCGCAACGGCAGCACCAACATCTACGTGATGGACCTGCGCACCCGCCGCCTGCGCCAGCTCACCAACACGCCCGCCATCAGCACCTCGCCGAGCTTCTCGCCCGATGGCTCGAAGATCGTGTTCGAATCGGACCGGGGCGGCTCGCAGCAGCTCTACGTGATGAACGCGGACGGCTCGGGCGTGCAGCGAATCTCGTTCGATACCCGCAACAAGCGCTCCAAGTATGCAACGCCGGTGTGGTCGCCGCGCGGCGATTACATTGCCTTCACCAAGATGGACGAGGGCAAGTTCCGCATTGGCGTCATGCGCCCGGACGGCTCGGGCGAGCGCGTGCTGACCGATGCCTGGCAGGATGAAGGCCCGACCTGGTCGCCCAATGGCCGCGTCGTCATCTTCTTCCGCACCGAGCGCTATGGCCGGGGCGGCACGGGCGGCGGCAGCAAGCTGTGGTCGGTCGATCTGACCGGTCAGAACGAGCGTCCGGTCCGCACCCCGCTCGACGGCTCCGACCCGGCATGGGGCCCCCTGTTGCCGTAGGGGAACATTAGGGCAAAACCGGCTAAATTGTTACGCATTGCCAAGGCAGTAACTTGACCGTCACAAGTTCCATTCTATAACCGAAAAGGTGGCGTCCGTTCGATGAGACCGGCGCACCAATGGTTGCCGTAAGGAAGATATCATGCAGAAATTCAAGGTAATCGCTGTTGTTAGCGGTCTCGCAATGATGGCCGCAGCCTGCGCCAAGAAGGAAGAGCAGCTGCCCCCGCCGCCGCCGCCGGCTCCGGCCGCACCGGCACCGGCTCCGGTTGCTCCGGCTCCGGTCACCCCGTCGGTTGTTCCGGGCAGCGTTCAGGACTTCGTGAACACCGCTGGTTCGGACCGCGTGTTCTTCGCCTATGACAGCTACGCGCTGGACGATGCTGCTCGCGAGACCCTGGCCAAGCTGGCTGAGTGGCTGAAGAAGTACCCGAACGTCACCGTGACCGTGGAAGGCCACGCTGACGAGCGCGGCACTCGCGAATACAACCTGGCGCTGGGCGACCGCCGCGCCAACTCGGTTCGCACCTTCCTGATCGCTCAGGGCGTCGATGCTGGCCGCGTCAGCTCGATCTCCTACGGTAAGGAGCGTCCGGAAGTTCTGGGTTCGGACGAAGAGTCCTACGCCAAGAACCGCCGCGGCGTGACCGCTCTGCAGGGCGCTGCCAGCTAAGCTTAACAGCTTGGTTTGGGCAGTCTTGCCGAACTGATATTGAACGCTCCGGTGCCCACCCGCGCCGGAGCGTTTGGTTTTTCCGGCCAAGCCGCGCGCCGTTTGCGCGCATGTTCCGGAATGCTGGCATATTCTGATGCCAGACAGTAACTAAGCAGCCAGAGTGCTGTTGTCCGGTGCTTTTGTCCGGTGCTGTTGTGATGTCCCCGCCCAGAGGAGGCTTGCCTTGATGCTGAAGTGCCGTCAGGTGTCCGTTGCTCTTGTTCTTGCTGTCCTGACGATGCCGCTGGCGCACACGTCCGCCGTTGCTCAGCAGCAGGATGTGACGAAGCGCGTCGACAAGCTGGAATCCGAGATGAGGGCCGTGCAGCGCCAGGTGTTCCCCGGCGGCGCATCCAAATACTTCCAGCCTGAATATTCCGATGCCCAGCCTGCCGCGGTTCCGCAGCAGGGCCAGGGCGGCGATGTGGTGATTGACCTGCAACGCCGCATTGAGGTGCTGGAGCAGCAGATTGCCGGGATGACGGGCCAGGTGGAGGAAGCCAGCTTCCGCGCCCGTCAGGCCGAGGAGGCGCTCACCCGCTTCCGCGAGGATGTGGAATACCGCCTGACCGTGCTGGAAGGGGGCGATCCGTCTGCGCTGAAGGCCGGCACGGGGGCACCGACCGCAACCGGCGGGCGCACCGCGACTACGGCCGCAAGCAAGCCGGGCGAGGCGCAGCCGTTCCCGCCGCCGGGTTTTGATCCGAAGAGCCCCGAGCTGAGCGCCAACGCGACCGGCGCTGCTGCAAATGCCGCCGCCAACCTCTCGCCGGACGAGCAGTACAAGGCGGCATACGCCTTCGTGAACCAGAACGAGTACGGGCGCGCCGAGGCGGCGCTGGGCACGTTCATTGAGCGCAACCCCAAGCACGCCCGCACGCCCGATGCCCAGTACTGGCTGGCGCGGGTGCAGCTGGTGCAGAAGAAATATGCGCTGGCCGCCAAGGGCTTCCTTGATACCTATCAGAAGTATCCCAAGGCCAGCCGCGCGCCTGACAGCCTTCTGGGACTGGGCGATGCGCTGGCGGGCCTGGGTAACCTGAAGGAAGCCTGTCAGGCCTACGACCAGTTGCAGATCGATTACCCCACGGCGGCTTCGGGCAACCTGAAGACCCGCCTGGCGCAGGGTCGCACCAAGGCCAAGTGTGGCTGAACAGGAGGCGCCCCTAACGGCTGACGCCGTGCGTGCCGCCATTCAGGCGGCAGCCGCGAAGGCGGGCCTGACGGATATGCTCGGCGGAAACGGGCCAGCAGGGGAAAGCCTGCTGGCCGTTGCCGTCTCTGGCGGGGGCGACAGTCTGGCGCTGGCCTTGCTCGCCGCCGAGGCGCTGCCGGGGCGGGTGGTGGCCGTCACGGTCGATCACGCGCTCAGGGCCGAATCGGCCCATGAGGCGGAGCAGGTGGGGGCCTGGCTTGCGGCCCGCTCCATTCCCCATGTGACGCTGCGCTGGGAGGGCGACAAGCCCGCCGCCAACATTCAGGCGGAGGCACGGGCGGCGCGGTATCGGCTGCTGGACGACTGGTGCGCAGCAGGCGGCGTGCCTGCCGTTTTGACCGCCCACCACCGCGATGACGTGGCCGAGACGTTCCTGATGCGCCTTGAGCGGGGCAGCGGCCTTGCGGGCCTTGCCGCCATCAGCCCGGCGCGGCAACTGCCGAAGGGCACATGGCTGCTGCGCCCGCTGCTGGGCGTGAGCCGGGGCCAGCTTCAGCAGGCGTTGCAGGCGCGCGGGCAGGGGTGGATTGAGGACCCCAGCAACCGGAATGAGCGTTTTGCCCGGGCGCGGGTGCGGCGCTGGATCGGCGAGCAGGCCGAACCTGCGCTGTTTTCCGATCGCGTTGCAGCGTCAGCCCGACATCTGGCGGCGGCGGATGAGGCCCTTGACTGGGTGGTGCAGCGCCATCTGGAGGCTTATGTGAAGCCCGGAGCGGCGGGCGGCCTTGTGGTTGAGGACCGCGCAGCCTTCGTTGCGGTGCCTGACGAGATCCTGCTGCGGGCCTTGATGCTGTGCCTTGCCAGGGTTGGCACGGCTCGCTCTGCGCCGCGAGGAGTGGAGCTGGAACGTTTGATCGGCGCGTTGCGGCGGGGGCAAAGCGCGACGCTGGGCGGCGCAATCGTGCGGGTTTCGGACAAGCGGGTGAAGCTGCTGCCCGAGCTTGGGCGGGGCTGAAGCCAATAGTGCCGTATCCGCAATACGATGGAGCGGCATGCTCAAAGGTCGAATGCCGCATTCCAGTGGTTGTTTCGCGGCCAGGAAAACTTATCTTATCCAAAAGGCGGTAAAGAGTCGTGCCGCATGCAGCGTAGGATGGATCATGCCTGACAAAAAAGGGCCGAACACCTTGGGTCGAAGCATTGCCTTATGGGCAATCATCGTCGTCGTCCTGGTGTTGATGTTCAACATGTTCTCCCCCCAGCAACAGACCGGGACGGCATCGCAGCTTGCCTACTCGGACTTCCTGGCGCAGGTGGAGCAAGGACAGGTGCGCGAGGCCCAGATCAGGGGCTCTGAAATCAGCGGCACCCTCAAGGACGGTCAGGCGTTCCGTACCTATTCCCCGGATGATCCCAATCTGGTGGACCGGCTGGCCGGCAAGGGCGTGACCTTCCGCGCCGCGCCGGAGGAGAGCCGGAGCCTCTTGATGCAGCTGCTCTTCAACATGCTGCCGTTCCTCTTGGTGCTGGGCATCTGGATTTTCGTGATGCGCCAGATGCAGAACGGCGCTGGCCGCGGCGCGATGGGCTTCGGCAAGTCACGCGCACGCATGCTGACCGAGAAGCATGGCCGCGTGACCTTCGATGACGTGGCCGGTATCGACGAGGCCCGCGAGGAATTGCAGGAGATCGTGGATTTCCTCAAAGACCCGCAGAAGTTCCAGCGCCTTGGCGGCAAGATCCCGAAAGGCGCGCTGCTCGTCGGCTCGCCGGGTACGGGTAAGACGCTGCTTGCCCGCGCCATTGCAGGCGAGGCCAACGTGCCGTTCTTCTCCATCTCGGGCTCCGACTTCGTTGAAATGTTCGTGGGCGTGGGCGCAAGCCGCGTGCGCGACATGTTCGAGCAGGCGAAGAAGAACGCGCCGTGCATCATCTTCATCGACGAAATCGACGCCGTGGGCCGCCATCGTGGCGCAGGCCTTGGCGGCGGCAACGATGAGCGCGAGCAGACCCTGAACCAGCTGCTCGTCGAGATGGACGGCTTCGAGGCCAACGACGGCATCATCATCGTGGCGGCCACCAACCGTCCGGACGTGCTGGACCCGGCGCTGCTGCGTCCGGGCCGCTTCGACCGGCAGATCGTGGTGCCGCGCCCGGACATTCAGGGCCGCGAGAAGATCCTC
>JAEZBH010000010.1 GCA_023427285.1 Pseudomonadota bacterium | reverse complement strand
TCTTGATCCTGCTCATTCCCGCCTCTCGCCCCAAGTAATCCATTGAGCCTATAACAGATCATGTGGACGCCATCGTCCACCTAATGTGCTAAGGCACCGCCATGATGTTCGATTTGCAAGACAAGCTGGCCCTCGTCACCGGCGCAAGCCGGGGTCTGGGCTTCGAAATGGCGCGCGGGCTGATGCAGGCAGGCGCGCTGGTCATTCTGCACGGGCGCGACCGGGCCGCGCTGGAAACTGCCGCCCGCTCGCTAGACCCCTCTGGCACCCGCGCCCTGCCGTGGTGCATGGACCTTGCCGACCTTCCCGGCTTCGAGCCCGCCATTGATGAACTCATCGCCGCCCACGGCCCGGTTGATATTCTGGTGAACAACGCGGGCGTCCGCGCACGCGGCAAGCTGGACGACCTGCCCCTTGCCGACATTCAGGGACTCCTCAACGTCGATCTGGTTGCCCCGCTCCACCTCTCCCGCCTCATCGCCCGGCACATGAAGCCGGGCGGGCGTATCATCAACATCACCTCGATTGCGGGGATGATCGCCCGCTCAGGCGATGCCGCCTACACCGCCGCCAAAGGCGGGCTTGCCGGGCTGACCAAGGCGTTGGCCGCGGAGCTTGGCGAGCGCGGCATCACCGTCAACGCCGTTGCCCCCGGCTTCTTCGCGACAGAGGCCAACGCCGAAATGGTGGCCGATGAAAGCCTCAACGCATGGCTCGGCAAGCGCACGTCGCTGGGCCGCTGGGGCAGGCCGGAGGAGATCGCGGGCGCGGTCGTGTTCCTCGCCTCGCCCGCCGCGTCATACATCACCGGGCACCTGCTGCCGGTCGATGGCGGCTACCTCTCCCACTTCTGAGTGACGTCACCTGCCGTCACGCCTTGTGACGGATCAGCGCCGCCATTGCCAACTGGCCCAGCACCAGAAGGTCCGGGAGCGTTGCGCCATCACGCGCCTGCACCGCCATGCCTTGCAGAACTGCAGAGACATACCGCGCCAGCCCTGCCGCATAGGTCTCCGGGCGCAGCTGTCCGTCAGCCACGCCCCGAGCGATCCGCGCCTCGAACAAACGCAGCCGCTGCTGGCGCAGGTCTGCCACATGGCGGGCCACCTCACCGCTCTCCGCCGCACACCCGATCAGCGCGTTGGAGACCATGCACCCCTTCGGCCTGCCCGGCGTGAGGTAGCTCTGCGCCGCTTCCAGAAACATCTGCTCGAACGCTGACAGCACGTCCGCCTCTGCGGCCAGTGTCGCAGAGAGGAACCCGGCCACCTCCGCCTCGAACCAGTCAAGCGTCTCGGCATAGAGCCGGGCCTTGGAGCCGAACGCCGCATAGAGGCTTTGGGGCGAAATCCCCATGGCCTCGGTCAGATCGGCAATGGAGGCCCCCTCATAGCCAAGCTGCCAGAAGGTCTCTGCGGCAACGGCAAGCGCCGTATCCCGATTGAATGCCCGGGGTCGGCCACGGCCAGCCTTCTGGCCGGTTTTCCGCAGTTTTTCGAGCATTTCAGAGATTTCCATAACGATCACTCAGTAATTCAAAACGCCCAATTAAATCAGGAACATTCACTCCCAAATTCAATCGAACGCCTTATTATCACAATGAGCGCTCCATATGAGCACAAAAAAATGCCGCCAGAGGCAGCGACCCTGACGACATCTTTGAATGCGAGGGGCTCACCCCTCGCGCTCCCATTCGCTTTCCGGAGTACCTGTTCCAGATGTAGGAGCAGACCGGACACCCCGGCTGATTATCGGGCCGCGTCCGACATCACAGGCACGGCCCAACAAACGGGCCCTATAAACAACCGGGAGCGCGAGGGTCCGCGACCCTCGCATCGTCTCTCAAACTCACTCCCCCCTACCCCAGGAACGCCTTCACCTTCGCAGCCAGCCCCTGCCAGTCCAGCCCCCGCTGGGCCAGCCAGGCGTCATCGTAATAGGTGGTGGCGTAGCGCTCCCCGCCGTCGCACGGCAGGGTGACGATGCTGCCCGTCTCGTCCTTTGCGCGCATCTCGTCGGCAATCGCCATGCACGCCCACAGGTTCGTGCCGGTCGAGCCGCCCACGCGCCGCCCGAGCGCATCCGACAGCGCCCGCATCGCCCCGATGCTGGCCGCGTCCTCCACCGGCATCATCCGGTCGATGACACCACGCACGAAGCTGGGCTCGACCCTGGGCCGCCCAATCCCCTCGATGCACGAGCCGCACCCTTCCGGCAGCAGCGTGACGTCAGGGTCCGCATAGTGGCGATAGAAAACCGAGTGCTCCGGGTCCGCCACGCACAGCTGCGTCGCGTGGCGACGATAGCGGATGAACCGGCCGATCGTGGCCGAGGTGCCGCCCGTGCCCGCGCCGCACACCACCCAGCTCGGGATCGGGTGCTCCTCCTGCGCCATCTGGGCATAGATGCTCTCGGCGATGTTGTTGTTGCCGCGCCAGTCGGTCGCCCGCTCGGCGTAGGTGAACTGGTCGAGGTAGTGCCCGCCCGTCTCCGCCGCCAGCCGCTGGGCGACGTCATAAACCGTGCGCGGGTCATCGACCGTGTGGATCTCGCCACCCTGAAAGCGAATGGCATCCAGCTTCGGCTCGGCGGTCGTGGCGGGCACCACGGCGATGAACCGCAGGCCCAGCATCCGGGCGAAGTAGGCTTCCGACACAGCCGTCGAACCGGAAGAGGCTTCGATCACGCAGGTGTCCGGCCCGATCCACTCATTGCACAGCGCATAGAGGAACAGGGAGCGCGCCAGCCGGTGCTTGAGGCTGCCGGTCGGGTGCGAGCTTTCATCCTTGAGGTAGAGCGTGATGCCGGGGTGGTTCGGCAGCGGCATCCGGATCAGGTGGGTATCGGCGGAGCGGTTGTAGTCCGCCTCAATCTTGCGGATCGCATCCGTAAGCCACGCGCGGGACGTCATCAAAGCACCTTCCACTCTTGTCCATGCGCCCTGCTTATACTCCCGCGCGGCCCCTCCCAAGCGCAAACTGCCCGCATCGTTGCGGCTGTCGCCTTCCTTGATCTCGCCCTCTCACTCCTGTCTGTCGGCGGCGCTCTTCTGGTCAGCGTTCGGGGGAAGTATGTCGTTTGCGGGGGACAGCTTCAGGGTTCGCTCAAGGAGCACCGTATAGATGGGCCGACCGCCAAGCCAGTCGGCGATGAAGTTGGCAAAGGTGCAGGTCACGATCGCAGGAACAAGAACCGTGTACGCGCCGGTCAGCTCGGCAATAAGCACGATGCCGACCAAGGGCGAGCGCACGGTTGATGTGAACAGCCCGCCCATGGCTGCCACTGCAAAGGCCGCCGCGCCGCCCTCGGGCAACGGCAGGATCTCGCCAAGGCACAGGCCAAAAAAGAGGCCCACAGCGGTTGCCAACGACAGGATGGGCGCGAAGATGCCGCCGGGCACGCCGGTCGCATAGCTTGCCATCGACATCGCGAAGCGAACAACGATGATGAACGCAATGATCGTCAGGGGCAGGTTCGCCTCTGCCAGCCTGACCGCCAGATTCTCGCCCCCCTTCGTCGCCTCCGGCAGGACGAGGAGCAGAATGCCGATGACGAAGCCTATAAACGCCGGTCCAATGTAGAACGACCATCGCAGCCCGATGGCGCGTGTCGTATCCAGCGCCCAGATCAGGGTGCGGTTGAACACCACGCCAAGGCCGCCCAAGAGGATGCCGAGCACGACGAACGCCGGCAGCCATACCAGAGGCACTTCAGGAACCGTCATCGCCATGAACGGCCTCCGCCCGGCGATTGCCAGGGTGACGATGCCGCTGGCCACCGAGGCGAGCATCACCCCGGTGTAGGTCTTGAGCGAATACGGGAATTCGCGCCGGGTCTCCTCAATCACGAAGATGATCGAGGCGAGCGGGGCGCTGAACGCCGCCGCAAGTCCCGCAGCACCGCCTGCTGCCAGCATACCGTGCGCGTCGCGCACCGGCAGCCGCAGCCAGACATTGAAGGCCTGCGCGATGCAGGCCCCGATATGGATGGACGGGCCTTCCCGGCCAACAACCAGCCCGGAACCAAGCGACAGGATTGCACCGAAAAACTTGACCAGCAGCACCCTCAGCCACCGCACCCGCCTCAGGCCGACCATGGCGCCCTCGGTCTCCTGAACGCCCGAGCCTCCGGCTTCCGGGGCGAAGGTGCGCACCAGCCAGAGCGAGGCAACAACCATAGCGGCGCCGAAGGCACCGGTGGTAAGCAGAGCAGCAGGGCTGGCGCTGCCGAAATGGGCAACAACCCGATCGGGCCAGGTCAGCACGCGCGCCGTGCCCAGATTGAGGATGGTGCCAATCGTTCCGGCAATCGCGCCAACAGCGATTGCGGCCAGATAGAATACCGCTTCGGCGCGGCGGTCGGGTGCAGGTCCTCCGGGGTCGTCCTCTGATAGCGTGTTCATCCGGCACCCCGCAGGATGGAGGCATCCATGCCGTCAGGAAGCGTCCTTGCGGGCAGATCGCCAACCACATGCTGCCGCAAGACAGCCCGATTGAGGCGAGGCGACAACGCGCTGCAACGCACCGGCGGACGAACCAACGCAAAGGGAACTCCGCAATGCGGCCCCCAGTTCCCGGCAACTTGGTCGGATCTCATATCCGGGCATCATATCCGGGCATCAGGGCCAACCAGTGCCATTGCCTGCGGCCTGCCGAAGCCCGCAAACAAAAAAGCCCGCATTTCTGCGGGCTTCCTTGTATTTTGCTGCTTCGGGGTACCGGCTGGTGCCAGACCTCAGATCACTCCCACTCGATCGTTCCCGGCGGCTTGGACGTGAAGTCATAAACCACCCGGTTGATGCCCTTCACCTCGTTGACGATGCGGGTCGCCACGCGGGCAAGGAAGGCTGCATCGAACGGGTAGATGTCGGCGGTCATGCCGTCGGTCGAGGTCACGGCGCGCAGGGCGCACACGCTGTCGTAGGTGCGGCTGTCGCCCATCACGCCCACGGTCTTGACCGGCAGCAGCACGGCAAAGGCCTGCCAGATGGCGTCATAGAGGCCCGCCTTGCGGATTTCCTCAAGGTAGATGAAATCCGCCTTGCGCAGGATGTCGCAACGCTCCTTGGTCACCTCGCCCGGAATGCGGATGGCAAGGCCCGGTCCGGGGAACGGATGGCGGCCAACGAACTGGTCCGGCAGGCCCAGCTCGCGACCCAGCTCGCGCACCTCGTCCTTGAATAGCTCGCGCAGGGGCTCGACCAGCTTCAGCTTCATGAAGTCCGGCAGGCCGCCCACGTTGTGGTGCGACTTGATGGTGACCGACGGACCGCCGGTGAAGGAGACGCTCTCGATCACGTCCGGGTACAGCGTACCCTGAGCAAGGAACTCAGCGCCTTCGATCTTCTTCGCCTCGGCGTCGAACACGTCGATGAAGGCCTTGCCGATGAACTTGCGCTTGGCTTCCGGGTCCGTCACGCCCGCCAGACCGCCAAGGAACATGTCCTCCGCGCTGACGTGGATGAGCGGAATGTTGTAGTGCTCGCGGAACAGGCTGATGACCTGTTCGGCCTCGCCCGAGCGCATCAGGCCATGATCCACGAACACGCAGGTCAGCTGATCGCCGATCGCTTCGTGGATGAGCACGGCGGCAACCGCCGAGTCGACACCGCCCGACAGACCGCAGATGACCTTGCCCGAGCCGACCTGTTCGCGGATCTCGGCCTTCTTGGTCTCGCGGAACGAGGCCATGGTCCAGGTGCCCTCGCACCCGGCGATGTGACGCACGAAGTTGCTGATGAGCTTCGCGCCATCCGGCGTGTGAGCGACCTCCGGGTGGAACTGCACCGCGTAGATGCGCTTCTCGTCGTTTGCGATGGCGGCGTAGGGCGCGCCCTCGGTCACGGCAACGGCGCGGAAACCTTCCGGCAGGCTGTCCACACGGTCACCGTGCGACATCCACACCTGATGCTTCTCGCCCTTCTTCCAAAGGCCGTTGAACAGGTTGCAGTCGTCGATGATCTCGATGAACGCCCGGCCGAACTCACGATGATCGGACGGCGTGACCGAACCGCCCAGCTGGGCGCAGATGGTCTGTTCGCCATAGCAGATGCCCAGAATGGGCAGGCCGCTGGCGAATACCGCTTCCGGCGCGCGGGGGGTGGACACTTCCGTCACCGACGCCGGACCGCCGGAGAGGATGACGCCCTTCGGCTTCAGGCGGGCCAAAGCGGCCTCCCCCTGATGGAAAGGGACGACTTCGGAATAGACCCCGGCCTCGCGCACGCGACGCGCAATCAGCTGCGTCACCTGGCTGCCGAAATCGAGGATCAAAATGGTTTCATTGGGCTGCATGACGGGGATTTAGCGGCGAGTGGCCCCCAAGTCCAGTGCGCCGAACGCATGAGGCGCGGTAGTTTGATGTGTGGGTGTCCTCGTTTCGCATCGCGCAGTCGCTAGAGGGCCCAACCTGCCTGCCGCCGCACCCGGCTACAGGCCCCGCAATGGCTGTAACACAAAAGAAAAGGGCGGCCCCGAAGGACCGCCCCATTCCCGAATTCGGCAATTCTTAAAGCGGCTTATTCAGCAGCTTCCAGCTCGGCTTCGTTGTTCACCGGACCGCTGTCCTTGCCCTTGGCAGAGACGTCGCGGTCGACGAACTCGATGATGCCCATCGGAGCAGCATCGGAAGCGCGGATACCAGCCTTCAGAACGCGGGTGTAACCACCGTTGCGCTCAGCGTAGCGCGGGCCGATCACCTCGAACAGCTTCTCGACCTGCTGCAGATCGCCGAGGCGAGCAATGGCGAGACGACGGTTGGCCAGGCCACCGTGCTTTGCCAGGGTCACCAGCTTCTCGACGTACGGACGCAGTTCGCGTGCCTTGGCGAGGGTGGTGGTGATCTGCTCGTGCTTGATCAGAGCAGCAGCCATGTTCTTGAACAGGGCGGCGCGGTGGCTGGAAGTACGGCCGAGTTTACGGCCAGCAACGCGATGACGCATTGGTCTCTCTCCGTTTGTTCGCGGGGCCGTGTGAGGTACCCCGGACCAGGCCTGGCGGGATCAGGCCCTTTTTGTTTCAAATGCCCCGCTTGCGGAAAGGCCGGCGGTTGACCGCCGGCCGTCCCAGTGTGTGTTGCCTGACGCCTTAGCCCTTGAAGGCCCTGGCGTCCAGCCGGATCAGTATTCCTGTTCCAGCTTCTTGGCGAGATCTTCGATGTTCTCCGGCGGCCAGCCGGGGATTTCCATGCCGAGGCGCAGGCCCATGCTGGCAAGGACTTCCTTGATCTCGTTGAGCGACTTGCGGCCGAAGTTCGGCGTGCGCAGCATCTCGGCTTCGGTCTTCTGAACCAGATCGCCGATGTAGATGATGTTGTCGTTCTTGAGGCAGTTGGCCGAACGAACCGACAGCTCCAGCTCGTCCACCTTCTTCAGGAGGTACTTGTTGAGCGTCGGCTTCTCTTCTTCCGGCTTCGCGGTCACAGCCTTGGGCTCTTCGAAGTTGATGAAGAGCTGCAGCTGGTCCTGAAGAATGCGGGCCGAGTAAGCCACTGCATCTTCCGGAGTCACCGTGCCGTCGGTTTCAACGGTCATGGTGAGCTTGTCGTAGTCCAGTTCCTGGCCGACGCGGGTGTTCTCGACCTTGTACGCCACCTGGCGGACCGGCGAGTACAGAGCATCGATCGGAATGAGGCCGATCGGCGCGTCAACCGGGCGGTTCGAAGCAGCCGGAACATAGCCCTTGCCGGTCTCAACCGTCAGTTCCATGTTCAGCGTCGCGCCCTGGTCCAGCGTGCAGATGACCATGTCCGGGTTCATGATCTCGACGTTGGCGACGGCCGTGATCTGACCTGCCTTCACCTCGCCGGGGCCGGTTGCGGTCAGGTGCAGGCGCTTGGTGCCTTCCTGCTGAACCTTAACGGCAAGCTGCTTCACGTTGAGGACGATGTCCGTCACATCTTCGCGAACGCCGGGGATGGAGGAGAACTCGTGCAGAACGCCATCGATACGAATCGCCGTAACAGCAGCGCCTTGAAGCGACGACAGCAGCACCCGACGAAGCGAGTTGCCGAGAGTCAGACCGAAGCCACGCTCCAGCGGTTCGGCGACGAACGTCACCTTGCGCGCCGCGTCGACAGCTTCTTTGACTTCGAGCTTGTTGGGCTTCTTCAGCTCCTGCCAGTTCTTTGCGATCACGGGTGCACCCCTTAGCTCTTAATATCTCAAGCGGTCGACGCCATCGCCGGCCGCTCCCTGCAAGCTGAACAGTCGCCGCGTATTAGACGCGGCGGCGCTTCGGCGGACGGCAGCCGTTGTG
>JAEZBH010000509.1 GCA_023427285.1 Pseudomonadota bacterium | reverse complement strand
CGCCCGCGAACTTCAGCACGTCTTCCTGCGCTTCCTCGGAGATGATGTGGACCACGTCGTCAACGGTAATCATACCGACAAGACGCCCCGCACCATCCACCACCGCCGCCGAGATCAGCGCGTATTTCTGGAAGTGCAGCGCCAGTTCTTCCCGGTCCATGCCGACTGAAATCAGCGTCTGCTCGCGCTGCATCAGGTCAGCGACCAGCACCGAGCGCGGCGAGCGCAGTACCCACGACAGGCGAATGGTGCCCACCGGCTTGTAACCGGGGTCCACCACGAAAACTTCCCAGAAATCGGTCGCCAGATCCTGCTTCTCGCGCAGGAAATCGATCAGCTGGCCCACCGTCCAGTATTCCGGCACCGCAATCAGGTCGCGCTGCATCAGGCGGCCCGCCGAGTCTTCCGGATAGGTCAGCGCTTCCTCGATGGCGGCGCGGTCCTGCGCGGGCATGGCGCTGAGCACCTGCTCCTGCTGATCCGCCTCCAGATCCTCGATGATGGCAACCGCGTCGTCGGTGTCGAGCTGCGTGACCACGTTGGCGAAGTCAGCAGGCCCCATGACCTCGATAACTTCGTCGCGCACCCAGTCGTTGAGTTCGGCGATGGTGTCGGCGTCCAGCCGGTCGCCCAGCATGGCAACCAGCCGCGCGCGGCGCTCCGCGCCCACAACCTCGATCAGGTCGGCAAGGTCGGCAGGGTGCAGCGGATCAACCAGTTCCTGCACGCGGCCCGCGTCGTCATCCTCAACCGCCCCGATTACGTCCGCAATGAAGTCCCGGCGCAAACGACCGCCCTCAAGCACCTCGCGGGGTGCTTCGTCTTCAGGGCCAATCTGAATGTCCGGCTGGTCGTTCATGCTCGGCTTATACCCCCTCGGCGATCCAAGGAAACCCTCTAACCACTAAAGTTTAGATCGTTTCCGGCTGGCGGACATGCCTTAACGTGCGCCCCGGCTTTCGCCCGATGCGCCAGCTTGCGGAGCGAAAACGAGGCAAGACCCGAAAAGCCCGCCCCCCCAGGTCCGATCCCAGGTCCGGTTACTTCCGGTCACTATAGCCGTCCATCGGTCCGGCAACCGATCCGCAAAACTTGAAAATGTTTTTTGAGAGAGCACCGTTCGGATCGTTGGTAGCCGCTTCAGCGTTTCCGCCTCAGCGCGATCCGACAAGACTGACTTGCTTCATCAGAAGCAATGGTGCGGTCGAGAAGACTCGAACTTCCACGGGTTGCCCCACAGCGACCTCAACGCTGCGCGTCTACCAATTCCGCCACGACCGCACGATCTTGGGGTGGAGGGCGTATAACCAAACACGCCCCCCTGTTCAATACCCAGATACGCCTTGTTGCAATTTTTCTGCCGTGGCACTGTCTGGCCAAGGGCAAAAGCCCGCTTTCACAACGGTTTTCACGGACACGCTCATGATCTCGCTCATCGTAAACGGCCAGCCGCGCCAACTGGACGTCGATCCCGACACCCCCCTGCTCTGGGTTTTGCGCGATGACCTGAAGCTCACCGGCACCAAGTTCGGCTGCGGCATGGCCCAATGCGGCGCCTGCACCGTACACGTTGACGGCCAGCCGGTGCGCTCCTGCCAGTTCCCGGTCAGCGGCGTGGGCGATTCCGCCATCACCACCATCGAGGGGCTCACCGGCCCGGTTGCCGCCGCCGTCACCAAGGCGTGGCAGGAGATCGACGTGCCCCAGTGCGGCTACTGCCAGTCGGGCCAGATCATGTCCGCCGTTGCCCTGCTGAGCGAAACGCCCAAGCCGTCCGATGACGACATCGACGCCGCCATGGATGGCAACCTGTGCCGCTGCGCCACCTATGTGCGCATCCGCAAGGCCATCAAGGCCGCAGCCAGCACTCTGCCCGAAGCACGGGAGGCCTGAGCATGTACTTTGACAAGCTGAACCTGCCCAAGCCTTCCGCCCCCTCCCTCAACCGTCGCGGCTTCCTCGCCCTCTCCGGCGCGGGGCTGACGCTGGCGCTCATTCCCGATTCGGCAGCAAACGCAGCCGAAGGGCTTGTTGCCCGCACCGGCCTTGAAGCCACGCCCTTTATCCGCATTGCGCCGGACAACACCGTCACCGTGCTCGCCAAGCACCTTGAGATGGGTCAGGGCGTCTGGACCGGCCTTGCCACCATCGTTGCCGAAGAACTGGACGCGTCGTGGGACCAGATGCGCGTCGATGGTGCGCCCGCCCGCGTGCCTGACTACGGCAACACCGCCATCGGCGGCATTCAGGGCACCGGCGGCTCCACCGCCATCTTCAACTCGTGGGAGCAGCTGCGCCGCGCCGGAGCCACCGCCCGCGCCATGCTGGTCTCCGCCGCTGCCCGCCAGTGGAGCGTGCCCGCCTCTGAACTGACGGTCGAGAACGGCGTCGTGCGCCATGCGGCCAGCAAAAGGAAAGCAACCTTCGGCGCGCTCGCCACTGCCGCCGCCAAGGAGACGGTGCCCGCCGAGGTCGCGCTGAAAGACCCGAAAAACTTCACGCTCATCGGCAAGAAGAAGCTCACCCGTCTCGACACCTTGCCCAAGTCCAACGGCACGCAGGTGTTCGGCATGGACATCGCGCCCGAGGGCACCCTGACCGCCGTCATCCAGCGCGCCCCGCGCTTCAAGGCCACGGTCAAGAGCTTCGATGCCAGCGCCGCCCGCGCCGTGCCCGGCGTCGTTGACGTCGTTCAGGTGCCCAGCGGCGTTGCCGTTCTGGCCAGGAACACCTGGGCCGCGCTCAAGGGCCGCGAGGCGCTGAGCATCGAGTGGGACGACAGCAAGGCCGAGATGCGCGGCAGCGCCGAACTCTTTGCCGAATACCGCAAACTGGCCGATCAGGGCCGCGCCGCCCCCGGTGCGATGGAAGTCAAAACCATCGGCGATGCGGATGCCGCGCTCAAATCGGCAGCCAAGGTCATCGAGACAACCTTCGAGTTTCCGTTCCTCGCGCACGCCCCGATGGAGCCGCTCTCCGCATGGGGCAAGGTCACGAAAGACGGCGCGGAATTGGTCGCAGGCTTCCAGTTCCAGACGCTCGACCAGCAGAACGCCGCCAAGGCGCTTGGCCTTGCGCCGGAAAAGGTGGAGCTCGTCACCATCGCATCGGGCGGCAGCTTTGGACGCCGCGCCAACTTCCAGTCCGATTATGTCAGCGAACTGGCCCACATCCTTGCCGCCATCAAGGGCAAGGCTCCGGTGCGCCTCACCTGGACTCGCGAAGACGACATCGCAGGCGGCTACTACCGCCCCATGTCCGTCCACAAGGTGAAGGCCGGTCTGGACAAGCAGGGCAACGTCGTGGCGTGGTCACAGGCGCTTGTGCATCAGGGCCTCATGGTGGGCACCCCGTTCGGCCAGCCCAATAAGCCGGATGGCTCTGCCGTCGAGGGTCACGCGCTGGAGCAGTACACCCTGCCCGCTGGCCGTCTGGACTGGATCAACGTCCGCAACGGCGTCCCGCCGCTGTGGTGGCGCTCGGTCGGCCACACTCACAACGCCTACGTGAAGGAAGTGATGATCGACCAGCTGGCCAAGGCTGCGGGCCAAGACCCCGTCGCCTTCCGCCTCAAGTTGCTCGGCAATCACCCGCGCCTTGCCAATGTGCTGAAGCTGGCGGCTGAGAAAGCCGGCTGGGGCAACCCGCTCCCCAAAGGCCGCTTCCGCGGCGTTGCCGTGCAGGAGTCGTTCCGCACCTACGTGGCGCAGGTGGCCGAGATCAGCTGGAACGGCACAGACTACAAGGTCGAGCGCATCGTCTGCGCCGTTGACTGCGGCGTCGCGGTCAACCCGGACGTCATCGCCGCCCAGATGGAAGGCGGCATCGGCTTCGGTCTTGGCGCTGCCATGCACTCCGAGGTGACGCTCGACGGCGGCGTGGTCGAGCAAACCAACTTCGACAGCTATCAGGTGCTGCGCATGAGCGGCATGCCGCGTGAGGTCGAGGTCCACATCGTCCCCTCCGCCGAAGCGCCCACCGGCGTCGGCGAGCCCGGCGTGCCCCCCGCCGCCCCGGCCGTCGCCAACGCCATCGCCGCCGCCACCGGCAAGTGGTTCACCAAGCTGCCGTTCGCGGATCAAAAGCTGGCGTGATGTGAGCCAATGAGATTGTGAGTTTGCGAGGGACTTGTCCCTCGCGCTCCCATTCGTTTCAAAGGGCCGTGTCCGTCATGTCGGGCGCGGCCCTTTTCTTTGCCCCCACCAGACGGACGCGCACCATCCCGCCGCGCCTGTCGGTTGCCCCACGCCGGACGCCCTGTCGGCCCGCCTGCGTTTCGTTTCACCACAATGAGAAAGAGCAAAACACGGCACGCCACCTCAACACCGCGCCACCTTCTCATGGCACAAAAACAATGTCAATTGGTTTTTTCCTATCTTCTTTTGCGCCCTCCCCCCTTGCCGTCCCGTTTGCGTTTCGCCCGCCTGCCCGCTATCGGTTCACCGGTTCAAGCAACCGATGCGCCACAACAGAAGGCGAGTGACATCCTGTGACTCTGATCGTTGATTTCCTGGCCGTGATCGGCCGCGTCGTGGTGGAAAGCCTTGCCTCCATCGGCCGTCTGACCAAATTCGCCGGGCTGGCTCTCAGCCACATCG
>JAEZBH010000487.1 GCA_023427285.1 Pseudomonadota bacterium | reverse complement strand
TGTGCGCGGATCAGATGGCCCTGATGCTGGCCGACCGCGCCCAGATTGCGGCCGTCTCCGATCAGGCGACAAGCCCCCTCTCCCACTATGCCGACCGGACCAAAGGTCTGCCTGTGACTCGCGGGGCCGCCGAAGAAATTATCGCCAGCGGCGCACAGGTGTTCCTGACCAGCGACAACCTCAATCCCTACACTACCAAGGCGCTGGCCCAGACGAACATCACCGTCTTTCGCCTGCCCCTTGCCAATTCATGGGCCGAAGTGGAAGACCTGACCCGCAATGTCGCCCTGGCCTTAGGCCAACCCGGACGCGGCGAGGCGATTCTGGCGGACATGCACAGGCGGCTTGAGCGGCTGGCACGAGAGCAACTGGCACCCCGACCGCGCGTTGCCTATTATCGTCCCGATGGTGGCGGGGCAGGACGCGGCACCTTCGTGGACATCGCCATTGAAGCGGCCGGCTTTGCAAACCTGCAACACGAAATCGGCATTGATGGCTGGCGCGGGGTGCCCCTTGAGAAGGTGATCCTCAGCCCACCCGATGCCTTTATCACCAGCTATTTCGATACGAACCGGCGCAACGCCAATTTCCTCCGGCGCAATCCTGTCCTCTGGGGAACCGCACGGCTGCGACCGACCATCGACGTGCCTGGACAATACTGGAATTGCGGCACCCCGCTTCTGGTTCTGGCCGCCGAAACCATGGCAAGAGAGCGCAAGCGTCTGTTCCCTGCTACCCCTGCCAGGGAGGCGCGACCATGACGGCCTCAGCTGTCTCAAAAGACACGGCAATCCGCCTCCGGCTGCGGCCCAGCACCCTGTCGCTGCTGCTCGGTCTTGCCATTGTCGCCATGATGCTGGCATCTCTGCAGATCGGTTACACCCCCTTGTCCACCGCGACTCTGCTCAAGGCGGCTGTTGGCCAGTCTGAGGCGGCCTATAATACTATCGTCCAGCATCTGCGCCTGCCGCGCACCCTGCTGGCGGTTTTGGTCGGCGCTGCTCTGGGGGGCTCGGGCGCTTTGTTGCAAGGTCTGTTGCGCAATCCACTGGCCGAGGCCGGCACGCTCGGGATCGGCAGCTCCGCGGGCCTCGGCGCGGTCATTGCGCTCTACTTCGGCTTTGCCAGCCTGGCCCCCTTCCTGTTGCCGCTCTTCGCCATGGCGGGATCCATCGTCTGCATGGGGCTACTGCTGGTCGTCTCGCGCCGCGCCAACACAACGCTCACCCTTGTACTGGTGGGCATCGCCATCAGCAGCTTGTGCGTGGCGCTCACCTCTCTGGCAATGAACCTGTCAGCATCGCCATGGGCGGTTGCGGAAATCGTTATGTGGCTGATGGGCTCGCTGCGCGATCGCACCATGGCCGAGGTGAGCCTTGCCGCACCGTTCATTCTGCCCGGCCTTGCCCTGATGCTGTTGGTCGCCCCCCGCCTCGACACCCTCTCCCTTGGCGAGGACACCGCCCGCAGCCTTGGCCAGAATGTTGATCGCACCCGCTGGCTCATCATCGCCAGCACCAGCCTTGCGGTTGGTGCCAGCGTCTCCGTCTCCGGCAGCATCAGCTTTGTCGGCCTGATTGTGCCCCACATGGTACGCCCCTTGCTGGGCCACCTGCCGGGGAGAGCCGTCCTGCCGTCCATGCTGGGCGGCGCGCTGATTGTTCTGACAGCCGATACGCTTGTACGCATCATCTCTGTCGGCCCGGAATTACAACTGGGCGTGGTGACTGCGCTCGTCGGTAGTCCGTTGTTTCTGCGCATGGTGTTCCGCCTGCACCGGAGGCCGGAATGACCGGGCATACAACCCTGATTGCAGAAAACCTGAGCTTGCACCACGCCGGTGGCGGAGGTGTTACGAATCTTTCCTTCTCCGCTGCGGGAGGTGCGCTTGTCGGCCTGATCGGCTCCAATGGCGCGGGCAAAACCACTCTTTTGCGGTTGCTGGCCGGCCTGTCCCGACCCGATGCCGGGCGCGTGATGCTGGAGGGGATACCTCTGGCGACGCTGCCTGAGCGCATCCGCGCCCAGCGACTGGCGTATCTGGCGCAAAGCACCACGGTGCATTGGCCGGTTTCTGCCCGAACCGTCGTTGAGATGGGCCGGGTGCCGCACGCGGGCACTCTTGATCGCCTCAAGCCAGTGGATCACGACGTGGTCGCCCGGGTGATCGAGCGAACCCGCATTGAGGCCCTGACAGACCGTTCCGTTGACACCCTGTCCGGGGGCGAGCGGGCACGCGTCCTGCTGGCCCGGGCGCTTGCGGTTGAAGCACGCATCCTGCTGGTTGACGAGCCATTGGCAGCGCTTGATCCGCACCATGCTCTTGCCACCCTGCACCTGCTGCGCCGCGAAGCAGAACGGGGTCGGCTGGTCATCGCGGTCATGCACGACCTCAGCCTCGCCAGCCGCTGGTGCGACCGGGTGCTGCTGCTCAGTCACGGCCAGCTCGTTGCCGACGGCGCGCCCCACACCGTCTGCACGCCGGACAATCTCTCCCGTCACTACGACATCACTGCGTTTCATGGCCGCCATGAAGGGCAATCCTTCGTGCTGCCCTGGGCCACCACTGCGACCGCCGCCGCTTACGGCCAATCCGGAGACTATTAATGAAAAAAGTTCCAGCAACCGTCATCACCGGCTTTCTGGGTGCTGGCAAAACCACCCTTATCCGCCATGTGCTGCAAAATGCCGGGGGACGACGCCTCGCCCTCATCATCAATGAGTTCGGCGATATCGGCGTCGATGCTGATCTGGTGCGTGGCTGCAATGACGAAGCCTGCCCGGCCGACCGGATTGTGGAACTCGCAAACGGCTGCATCTGCTGCACCGTGGCCGACGATTTTCTGCCCACCATGCAAATGCTGCTGGATCGGGACGATCGCCCCGACCACATCATCATCGAAACCTCCGGCCTTGCCCTGCCCAAGCCGCTGATCCAGGCGTTCCAGTGGCCCGACATCCGCACCCGCGCCACCGTCGATGGCGTAATCGCCGTGATCGATGCTGAGGCCGTAGCCGCCGGGCGCTTCGCATCCAATGAAGAGGCCATCGCCGAGGCCCGCAAGGCGGACCCCGAACTCGATCACGACAATCCGCTCGAAGAGCTGTTCGAAGATCAACTCATCTGCGCGGATCTCGTGCTCCTCAACAAATGCGATCTGGTCGATGTTCCAGCCCTTATGGCGGTTCAGTCCCGCGTGGCGGACGCCGCGCGCCCGGGCGTCAAGGCGATCCCGGTCCAGAACGGGCAGATCGATCCGACCGTCCTGCTGGGGCTGGGCGTTGCGGCGGAAGACGATCTGGCCGCCCGCCCCTCGCACCACGACACCGAAGAGGATCATGACCACGAGGATTTTGACTCCTTTGTGCTTGATGCCGACGATGTGGCCGACCTGACCGGCTTTGCGGCCAAACTGGCCCCGATCATCAGCGCCCACGACATTTTCCGCATCAAGGGCATGGTGAGCGTTGCCGGCCGACCGGTGCGCGCCGTGTTGCAGGGGGTTGGCCCGCGCTTGCAGCATTATTTCGACCGGCCATGGCAGCCCGACGAAACCCGCGCCACCCGCCTCGTCATCATCGGACGGCATGGCATGGATCGTGCGGCCATTGAGGCCGCTATCCTCGGCGCGCTCTAAGGCACCGCCCGACATGCATCTGCTCGCCGTCACGCCCGGACAGATCTCGGATGGTGAAGAGGCGGTTGATCTCGGCCAGTCGCCGGGAGAGATCGTCATCCTTACCACTGCCGACAGTGAACTGACCTGCTTTGCCCGCGCCGCTTCCCAATGCGCGGCAGCCGGGGTGACGGTGCGGCTGGCCAACCTTTTGCAACTCCGCCACCCCTATTCGGTTGACCTCTATCTCGATCAGGTCATCGCTCACGCCCGCTTCGTCGCCGTCGTGCTGCTGGGCGGCCGGTCCTACTGGCCCTACGGCATCGACCGGATTGCCGAGATGGCGCGCGCGCGGGGCATTGTTTTTGCCGCCCTGTCAGGCGATGCGGAGGATGATCCGGACCTGAGCCGGGCCTCAACCCTGCCGCGCGAGAGCCGCCGTCTGCTGCAGGCGTGCCTGCGTCATGGCGGCGTTGGCAATGCCGAGCTCTTCCTGCAAGAGGCGATGCATCTCATCAGCCGAAGCGATGCCCCCCCGCGCGCGCCAGAGGCTCTTTCTGATGTAGGCTTTCATGCCCCCACCGGCTGCACGTCGACGCTGGAGGGCATCAGAGAAACATGGAAGGTGGGCCAGCCCACCGCCCTTTTTCTGTTTTACCGCGCCCTGACCGCAGCCGGCACGCTGGAGGCGGTCGATGCAATGATTGCCGCGCTTGAGGCGCGCGGCCTTAATGTTTTGCCGGTGTATGTGAGGGGGCTGCGCGAGCCCAAGGTCATCGACTGGCTTCGCTCAACGCTTAAGGATGTGCGGCCGGACGTCATTCTCAACGCCACCTCCTTTGTGGCCTCCAGCCTTGGCGAGCCGCGAACCGGCAGCGTTCTGGAGGAGGCCGACTGCCCCATTCTGCAAACCTGTCTTGCGGCCGTGCGCGAGGAAGACTGGCAGCAGAGCAGCGTTGGCCTTGGCGCACGCGACCTTGCCATGAACGTCGCCCTGCCGGAGGTGGACGGGCGCATCTTCACCCGCGCCTATGCCTTCAAGAGTAAGGCCCGGTTCGATCCATTAACCGAATGCACATTGGTCGAGCCGCAGATCGCGCCCGACCGCGCAGAATTCATTGCCGCCCTTGCCGCCAACTGGGCACGGCTGAGGTGCCTGCCGCCCGCCGAGCGCCGGGTCGCGCTGGTGCTGGCCAACTACCCCAACCAGAACGGGCGGATCGGCAATGGCGTCGGTCTCGACACCCCGGCGGCCTGCCTTGAAATTCTGAACGCACTGGCGGTTGCTGGCTATGCGATTGCCGACATGCCCTCTGACGGGCAGGCCCTGATGTCGCGCCTTGTCTCAGGCGTAACCAATGCCATCGGCAGCGCACAGATCGGCAGCGAGGCCACCTTGCCGGTTTCGGATTACAAGGCATGGTTCGCATGCCTGCCCGCTGAGGTGCAAGAGACAGTCACGCAGCGTTGGGGAGTGCCTGAAACCGACACCTTCGTATGCGACGACCAGTTCCAATTGCCCATTCATTGCTTCGGGTCCATCGTCGTCGGCGTCCAGCCGGCACGCGGCTACAACATTGATCCCAAGTCCAGCTGTCACGACCCGGATCTGCCGCCCACCCATGGCTATCTGGCGTTCTATTGCTGGCTGCGCACGCGCTTCGGCTGCCACGCCATGGTCCATGTCGGCAAGCACGGCACCGCCGAGTGGCTGCCGGGCAAGGCGCTCTCCCTGTCCGCCGCCTGCTTTCCCGAGGTGGTGACTGGCCCGGTGCCGCAGATCTACCCGTTCATCGTCAATGATCCGGGCGAAGGCACGCAAGCCAAGCGGCGCATCGGCGCGGTTATTCTCGACCATTTAACGCCGCCGCTCACCCGCGCCGAAAGCCATGGTCCGCTGCGCCAACTGGAAGCTTTGATTGATGAATATTATCAGGCCGCCAGCATGGATGCGCGCCGTCTGCCCGGCCTGAAGCGCGACATTCTCGACCTTGCGCACCGCAACGGCCTTGCCGTCGATGCAGGCATTGGCACGAGTGAAGAGGATACCCTAGCAAACCTCGACAATTATCTGTGCGACCTGAAGGAACTGCAGATCCGCAACGGACTGCACATTTTCGGATGCAGCCCGGCGGGGCAATTGCGGCTCGACCTGCTGATCTCTCTGGCCCGCACGCCGCGCCACGGCAGATCGGCAGATGACCCCGGCGCGCAATCGCTTTTGCGGGCGCTGGCCGATGATTTCCAACTGGGATTTGACCCGCTCGATTGCGTGCTGAATGCCCCCTGGGACGGCCCGAATCCAGATGCACTCACCCGCTGTGGTGAAGGCTTATGGCGCACGACGGGCGATACGATCGAGCGACTGGAGGACTATTCCCTGCACCTTGTCAGCGGCAAGGTTCAGCCGCCCGGCCCGGCGTCGGCCGCGGTTCTGAACGCCATTCAAACGGACCTTGCCCCTCGGGTGGATACCTGCGGTCCCGCCGAGCGGGCAGCCTTGCTGACCGCACTGGATGGCCGCTTCGTTGTGCCCGGCCCGTCCGGCGCGCCGACGCGCGGCCGCCCCGACGTTCTGCCGACCGGGCGCAACTTCTATTCGGTCGACACCCGCAGCGTGCCAACGCCCATGGCCTGGCGGCTGGGCGAACAGTCCGCCCGGTTGCTGGTGGAGGATTACCTCCAGCGCGAAGGCGGGTGGCCCAAGGCCATGGCGGTTACCGCCTGGGGCACTTCCAACATGCGCACGGGCGGCGATGACATTGCGCAGGCTTTGGCATTGATGGGCGTGCGGCCGCGCTGGGAGTGGAGCAGCGGGCGCGTGACCGGCTTCGAGATGATCAGCCTGGCCGAACTCGGCCGTCCGCGCATTGATGTCACGTTCCGCATCTCGGGGTTTTTCCGCGACGCTTTTCCTGAACAGATCACCCTTCTCGACAGCGCGGCCCGCGCCGTCATGGCGGCAGAGGAAAATGCGGACGACAATCCCGCCGCCGCCCGCTTCCGCGCGGAAAAGCACAAACTGGAAGCCGTGGGAGTATCGCCCGAACAGGCGGCGCTGCGCGCCGGCAGCCGGGTTTACGGCTCGCGCCCCGGTGCCTATGGCGCAGGCCTGCAAACCCTGATCGACGAGCGTATCTGGGAGACCCGCGCTGATCTGGGCAAAATGTATCTTGAATGGGGCAGCTACGCCTACGGGGGCGGTCAGGATGGCATCAGCGACCTTGCAGGGTTTTCCGCCCGGCTGTCTCAGGTCGATGCCAGCGTCCACAATCAGGACAACCGGGAACACGATCTGCTCGACAGCGACGACTACTACCAGTTCGAGGGCGGCATCGCCGCTGCCATCGAGCATCTGACCGGGCGGGCACCCCTATCCTATCACCTTGACCACAGCCGCCCCGAAAAGCCGGTCGTCCGCACGCTCGATCAGGAAGTGGCGCGGATTGTCCGTGGCCGCCTGACCAACCCCAAGTGGATCGAGGGCGCGATGCGTCACGGTTACAAGGGCGCGTTCGAGATTGCCGCCAGCATCGACTACCTGTTCGGCTTTGCCGCCGCCACCAATGCCGTGCGCGATCACCACTTCGACGCGGTCTTCAGCGCCTTTATCAAGGACGAGCGCGTGCGGGCCTTCCTCAATGATCACAATCCCGATGCCCTTCAGGAAATCATGGCGCGCCTTGCCGAGGCGCTGGAGCGCGGGCTGTGGCAGCCCCGCTCCAACAGCACCGCCATAAGCCTGCAAGAGCTGGCCAACACCCTTGCAACCCGCCCCCCGGAAGGAGAGACCCCATGACCGAGACACCGGCCACCACCGGCAAAG
>JAEZBH010000486.1 GCA_023427285.1 Pseudomonadota bacterium | reverse complement strand
GAGGATGCGGCGCGGAACCATGATCTTGCCGAGGTTCATCAGCTGGCCTGCAAGACGCACGGTCTCGATCTCGTTTTGCGGCAGGCCCAGTTCGGCGGCAGTGGCGGCGGCGATGCCGGACACCTTTTCGAATGGTGGCGGCTGCCGGGGTCGCGCGCATCGATAAGGCCGGTCAGCGCCAGCACCAGCGCCTTCATGTTGGCCTCGCGCCGGGCGCGTTCGGCCAGCAGGTCCGTGATGTCGTGAGCAACGATCAGGGTATCGCCATCCGGCAGGGTAACGGCCTCCACCTGATGGCGGCGCTCCTGCCCGCGCGGATCGCGCAGGGTAATCAGCGACTCGGCAACGTCCGTATCGCCCGCACGCTTGATCAGCGCCGAGATTTCTCCCTCTGCCGGGCCGAACAACCGCCCGAGCGGAACGCCATGCATGTCCTCTCCGCCTTCCAGCCAGTCACGCAGGCGGGCGTTGGAGAAACGCAGCAGGCCATCGCTGCCGACAACGCCGATGAGGGTCGGCTGACGATCGGCAATGGTGGAAAGGAAGGTGCGCAGCTGGGCCTCGCGCTCGGCGGTCTGGCGCGCTTCCTTCGCAGACTGGGCGGCGCGCTGCGATGCACCGTGACGCCACGCCAAAAGAATGAGCGCGGTGACGAACGCAACAAGGCCCAGCAGGCTGAGCAGGCGCAGCCGCCATTGGGTATTGATCGGCTCCAGCGCCTCGGAGGCATCAACCACCCGCACCAGCTTGAGCGGCGTCCCCGGCACCGGCTCCACCATCACCAGCGCATTGCCGTAGGTGTGCAAACGGCCGGGAGCCGCCGCAAACTCGGCAAGCTGGGCGGGAGCAGGCAGGCGGCTCGCATCGCCCACCAGAACGGTGTCCTTCAGAATGAGCCCGGTGCGGGCCGTCGTGAAACGCTCGCTTGGCGTTGCCAGCGCAGGCTGGACATCTTCCAGGGCGCGCACGCCGTAAACATAGGCCACCGGCGCTCCCCCTTGGGGGTCCGGCACCGGCGTCAGAATGGAGAGCACGGGCTGATTCTGAAGGCGGCCAGAGTAATCAACCACGGTCTCCCTGGCGGCGTTGGCCATGTAAGCGCGCGCATCCGGCAGCGGGCCGCCATAAAGGGCAATGGGGCGGCCTTCGGGCGAGAGCACGGCCAGACCCGGCGCGGGCGGCAGGTCAACATTGGCGTGCCGCTGAGGCGTCGGCTGGGCAAAGCCGGTTTGCGCCGCCGTCGTTTCCAGCAGACGGCCAAGATATTCCGCCTGTCCTTGCTGGATAGCCCCCGCCTGACTGCCCATCGAATAGATGGCAACAGCCGGATTGGAGGCAAGACGTTCCATAAGGGCGCGCTGATCGGCCAGCCAGTTGCTCACGGCCTGGGCGCGACTGCTGGCGGTGAGCGCCATTTCATGTTCGAGAAGGTCCTCAGCCCTGGCGCGATCGCGGTTGGCCACCACAAACGCAAAGATGAGCCCCAGAATGAAAAAGAGAGCAACCCCTGCAAGCCAGACCCAAACCTGGCTTTTGAAAGTACCGTTGCCGCTATTCAGCTTGGATATTGCCACGCCCCGCCTCCTGAATGTTGACGGAGTATAAACCACTTTGCTCAATGAACGGAACCATGCGTAAGTTCATTCTCGCCGCTGCCTTGCTTGCAGCCACGTCGGCACCTGCCGTCGCGGCTCCATCGGGCATTTTCGGCACGAATGAAACGCGGCACTCCACCATCGGTGCGTTCCGGAAATGGACGGACATGCTGGCGCGCAATTCGGACGGCAACGGCGGCTCCATCCCGGCGCGAAAGGCCGCGCCCGCTGGCGGAGGCTTGCCCCAAAGCGGCCGCTGTCTTGCCAGCTCGCCTGCGGACTGCGCCCGCCCCACATGGCCCAAGCTGATCGAATCCCTGCGCGGGCTGGACCGCCGCGCGCAGATCGAGACCGTCAACCGCGAGCTGAACCGCATCCCCTATATCCTCGACAAGGACAACTGGGGCGTCTCGGACTACTGGGCAACGGCAGAGGAGTTCCTTGAGCACGACGGCGATTGCGAGGACTACGCCATCGCCAAATACATGGCGCTCAAGGCGGTGGGCGTGCCAGCGTCAGACATGCGCATCGTCGTGCTTCAGGATCTCAACCTCGGCATTGCCCACGCCGTTCTGGCCGTGCGCCATGGCACGCAGTGGCTGATTCTGGACAACCAGATCAAGGAAGTGATGCCGGACAAGGCGATCGTCCATTACCGCCCGATCTACTCGATCAACGAGCAGCACTGGTGGCTGCATCAGGAATAGCGTTCTTTTTGGAACAGCTTTTCAGTTTGCAGGAGGGTCTTAACCCTCTTGGCAACCTCCCCTTCGCTTTTCAACGGGCCGCGCTGACGGGAACGACCGTGTGCGTTCCTTTTTACCTGCATACGAAAGGGCCGCCCCCCGGCTCTGCAAGGACACGGCCCTGTCTTACGAACAGGGGGTTGCAGGGGGATTATAGATCCCCC